>NZ_CAKJTO010000070.1:0-28827 GCF_917627405.1 Protofrankia sp. Cj5 | reverse complement strand
CGCCGCCCACATCGGTGCCGCCCACATCGGTGCCGCCCGCGCCGTGCGGGGCCGAGTCGATGACTCCGACCACGGTGACCGTCGCGAACGACTCGACCGCACGGGACGGTGGTTGGCCGTCCGCACGTGCCGATCCTGTTTCCGGCGTGCTCCAGGCGGGCTCCACCCGGTTGGCGAGTTCACCCAGCAGAGTGCGAATGCGCTCATCGAGCCGGTCGGCATCGCGGCGCGCGTCGGTTGCCACCGCCGTGAGCCGGCCGGCCTCGGCTTCGGCGGCCAGCTCGTCGTCCTTGTCGACATGGTCCGCCCGGACCTCGGCGGGGTCGGGGTGGGCGAGCGATCCGCAGACCGGGCAGGGGGAGTCGTCGACCAGAGCGGCGGCCAGTTCGGCGGTGATCGCGTCGAACCGCTGGCGGCGGATGTCGCTGGCCAGGATGCGGGCGTCGCGGGCGGTCCGCTCAGCCTCGTCGGCACGGGTCATGGATTCGTGATGTTGCCGTACGGTGCCGGCCAGCTCCGCTGCCACCCGGGCCTGTTCCCGCGCCCCGGGGAGCGCCGCGGCGCTGGCTCGGGCCCGGTTCAGCCGCTCCTCGAGGACGTGCCGCCGCTGCGGCAGCTCGGTCCGCAGATACTCGGTGAGCGCGGTGAGCGCTGCCGCGTGGCTCTCGGCGTCGGACTCGGCCGCCGCCGCCGCCGCGTCGTCGGCCTCCGCTGCGGCCAGGACATGGGACAGCTGCTCCAGACGTCCCACATCCGTGTGGGTGAGACGGGACAGCCGCGCCAACTCGTCGACGGACGCGTCGTGGCGGGCACCCAGCAGCCGCAGCCTGTCACGTCCGGCCTCCTGGGCACAACGCGCCCGCTCGAGGCTGTCCGCGCGGTCCCACACATGTTCCAGCGCCCGGCGTACCGGGCCGGCGCGCCGGGCCGCGTCGAGTTCGGCGGCCATCGTCTCCACCGCGGGGAGCTCCGCTTCCAGCGCCGCAAGCTGTGTCAGCAGGTCGCGGCGTTCGGACTGGCGCTCGGCGAGCGCGCGAGCCTGCTCCAGGGAGTCCTCAGCGTGCCGGCGGGTGTCCGCCGCGATCGCGACCCGATCGTCTGCCGCGGTGGTGGCGGCCGCCGCGGCGGCGGCGAGGTCGGCGACCCACTCCGGGTCGGCCTCGGGGTCAGCGGGTTCCGCCGTCTCCGCGGCTTCGGCCGCGCGTGCCAGCACCCGGACAAGTTCCCCGCGCGCGTTCGCCGCTCTCTCATCCGCGATCTTTGCCTGGTCGGCGAGCCACTGCTCGGCGTGCTCGAACCGGTTGACCCTGAACAGCCGCTTGAGCAGCCGCTCCCGGGCATCGTGGTCCGCCTGTAGGAAATCGGCGAAGTGCCCCTGCGGCAACATGATCACCTGGAAGAACTGTTCGGCGGTCATCCCCAGCAGCCGGCCGATCTCTAGGCCCACGTCATCGTTGCGCTGGGCCACCACCTCCCAACCGGGGGCGGCCCACCGCTCGAGCAGCGCGGTCGGGTTCACCCGGACACTGCCCTCGCCGCCACGTTTCGGTCGCTCCCAGAGCGCGGTGCGTGCGATCCGGAACCGCCGACCGGACAGGCTGAACTCCAGCCGCACCCACGGCGCCGTGCTGGCGTCGGCGTGATGCGAGCGCAGGTCGCGGGCGCGGGCGCGCAGCCCCGGGACAGTGCCGTACAGGGCGAACCCGAGCGCGTCGAGCAGGGTGCTCTTCCCCCCGCCGGTCTCGCCGCACAGCAGCACCAGACCGCCTGCCCTGAGCTGGTCGAAGTCCAGTTCGACGCTGTTCGGGAACGCCCCGAAGGCGGTGAGTTCCAGCCGGTGGGGACGCATCAGGCGGCGTCCTCGGACAGCCGGGCGTCATCCAGCGCCGCCCGCAGCAACGACCGTTCGCGCTCGTCGGGTTCGGCCCGCACATGGGTGAGGAACGCCTCGGCGACGGCCAGATCGGTGCGCCCGCGAATACGCTGCCGGTAGTTGAGCCCGTCCGCGGCCCCGCCAGCAACCGGCTCATGGCTCAGGGTGAGCGCATGGGGGAACCGGCGTTGCAGGGTCGTCATCGCGTCCATCGGGCGGACCGGGTCGGTGAGCACGACTGACACGAAGTCACCGGTATGCGCTTCGTAGACAGCCGAGGTCATGAGATCCGCCAGGGTGCCCCGCAGCCGGGCGAGGCTGCGGTACAGCGGCACCGGGATCTCCTCGACACCGGCCAGGCCGGTCGCGTCCAGCTCGACCAGCAGGGAGGACTTGGCATCCGCCGCTTCCGAGAACGAGTAGGCGAGCGGTGAGCCGCTGTAGCGTAGGTCATCGCGCAGGGCCTGCGGCTTGTGGAGATGGCCGAGGGCGGTGTAGGTGATCCCGGTGAACAGGTCCGCGGGGACCGCCGCCAGCCCACCGACGCTGATGTCGCGCTCACTGTCGCTGCCCTTGCCCCCGTGCACCCACGCGTGGGCGCAGACGATGCTGCGCCCACCGTGGCGAGCGCGCGCGGCGTGGACGGCACGCATCGCCTGCCGCATGATCGACGCATGGGTTGCCGCGGTACCGGCCGGCACGGTCCGGGCCACCCCGGCGCCCCCGGTGGCGGTATCGGCCGCAAGGGTGCCGGCGGCGGCATCCGTGCCGGCGGTGTCGCTCGCGGCACTGTCTGCGGCGGCACTGCCTGCGGCGGCACTGTCTGTGGTGACGCCGTCTGTGGTGACGCCGTCGCTGGCGGCGGTGTCCGCCAGGGCCGCAGCCACCGCGGCCGGCTCGAGGTAGGGGATGGCGTAGACGTGGACCGGGCCGTGGGAGTCCTCGACAGTCACGGGATCGGCGACGGCAGCCACCTCCGTGCGGATGCGGACCCGGGGATCAAGCAGCCCGGCCTTGTCACCAAGGCGCGCGGGGGCGTCGTGATTACCGCTGATCACCACAACCCGCGCGCCGGCATCGCGCATCCGGGAGAGCGCTTCGTCGAACAGCCGCATGGCCGCGACCGGTGGGATGGCCCGGTCGTGCACGTCCCCAGCGACGACAACGAGGTCGACCTGCTCGACACGGACAACCTCGACGAGGTGGTCGACGAACGCGGCCTGGGCCGCCGACAGATCGAACCCGTGCAGGGCGCGGCCGAGATGCCAGTCGGATGTGTGCAGCGTGAGCATGCCATGCACGGTAAGGCGCGCCTCCGGCGGTTCCACACGCGGGTCCCGGACGGCGGCCCGCCCGTCCCGGCAGCGGCCGGTTCGGCACCGCGTCGAGGGCGAAGAGCGCCCGGCAATAGAGGTGTGGATCAAGGAGTGGGGCTGGGGTGCGTGCGGCGCAAGGCGGAAGGCCGAAGCGATACCGGCTGAGTTGTATCGGTGTGGCCGACAACGCGGCCAGGGGGCGCCTGGGCGCGGCGAGCCGGAATGACGATCTCAAACGCGCTCTGAGCGGTCGGCGCTGGCAGTCCTTCAAGGGGTTGTCGGATGCCAGGTGGATGCGTCGCGAGGCGGCCCAGGCCCCGGTAGCGGTGTGCTGCCGGGGCTGGTGACAACGACGCGAGGCGCCGCCTGGCGCTGGCAGACCCTGGATGAACGTCCAGCGCCGACCACTGAGGCCGGTAACCTCTGTAGTGAACCGGGGACATCAACCCCCAGCGGCGCGGAACATACCCGTTTCTGGCCCTTGCGCGGTGGGGCGCGTTCCGGTGGCAGGCGTCGGGTCGGAAGGAACTGATCATGAACACCATTGCCGAGGACGTCCGCCAGACCGCGGTCCGGGCCCGCGCGGCCGCGGCCACGCTCGCGCCGCTGTCGCGCGCGGACAAGGACCGTGCCCTGTACGCGATGGCGGACGCCATCCTGGCCGCTGGCCAGCCAGTTCTCCAGGCCAACGCCGAGGATGTCGCGATGGCCCGCGACGCGGGCACCGGTACGGCCATGGTTGACCGGTTGACCCTCACCACGGACCGCCTCGTCGCCATTGCCGGCGGTCTGCGCAAGGTGGCGGCCCTCGACGACCCGGTCGGCGAGGTAGTCCGTGGTCGGCGGCTTCCCAACGGAATAGAGCTGCGCCAGGTCAGGGTGCCCCTCGGTGTGGTCGGGATCATCTACGAGGCGCGTCCGAACGTGACGGTGGACGCGGCTGGGCTGTGCCTCAAGAGTGGTAACGCTGTGTTGCTGCGCGGCAGCGCGTCGGCTGCGCGTACCAATGCCGCGCTGGTCGCGGTGCTGCGGGAGGCCGCGGCCGGAGCTGGGCTGCCCGCCGACGCGGTCGCGCTCGTGCCCGGTGCCGACCACGAGTCCGTCAAGCAGCTCATGCGGCTGCGCGGTCTTGTGGATGTGCTGATCCCGCGGGGCGGGGCTGGTCTGATTCGGGCGGTGGTGGCGGAGTCCACCGTGCCTGTGATCGAGACCGGGGTCGGCAACTGCCATGTATACGTCGACGTTGACGCGGATCTCGACCAGGCGCTGGCGATCGTCCTCAACGCCAAGACCCAGCGGGTGTCGGTGTGCAACGCGGCCGAGACACTGCTGGTCCACGCGGGTGTCGCCGACGCCTTCCTGCCCCGGGTCCTCACCGCGCTCCGCCAGGCCGGGGTGACGATCCACGGCGACGACGCGGTCCGCGCGCACGACCCGTCCGCGCTGCCCGCGACGGAGCAGGACTGGGCCACCGAGTACCTCTCGCTGGACATGGCGGTCCGGGTGGTGGGCTCCCTGGCCGAGGCCGTGGCCCATATCCGGCAATGGGGCAGTGGGCACACCGAGGCGATCATCACGCGCTCGCTGGAGGCGTCCCGCCGGTTCGTCGCAACCTGCGACAGCGCTGCGGTCATGGTCAACGCCTCTACCCGTTTCACCGACGGTGAACGATTCGGCTTCGGTGCGGAGATCGGTATCTCCACGCAGAAACTGCACGCTCGCGGGCCGATGGGCCCCAGCGAGCTCACGTCGACGACCTGGGTCGGCGTCGGCGACGGCCATCTGGTGATCTGAGAACCGCCGTGCCGGCGCCGCCAGGAGGCGCGCGGGGCGCGCGGGGCGGGCCGGGGCGTCCGGATGTACCTCTTGGCCCGTAACGGACAGGTCCAGACATCTTGTCACTGGTTGCGAACGTGATCATGAGAAGTCCGGACGTGGTTGTGCGATACCAGGTACCCATTGGGTTGATGTGGTTGTGCCGGTGTCGAAGGGGGCAGCTTGTCGATTCGCGAATCGGACGGCTCACCCGCGGGCCTTGAGTACGTAGCCAGGTTCCCATCCGCGGATTTGATCATTGTGGGATGCGGTGCCGCGGGGATGGCCGCGGCGGTGGGGACGCTCCTGCCATGGGCGGGCGCGACCCTGTCCGACCGCGGGGCGGTCCTGCTTGCGGTCAGCCGTACCGGGCTGGAGCTGTCGGCCAACGGTGTGGTCGTGCTGCTGCTGGGGGTTGTCTGCGCAGTGTCCTGCCTGTTGCCGCCGGACGGGCGGCGTGCGCGTCCACTGTCCCTCGCGCTGGCGTCGGCTGGTCTTGTGATCACCGTCCTCGCCGCCGCTGAGATCGATGCGGGGGATCCCCTGGCCGCGAAACTCCTCCAGCTACGGATCGGTACCTTCCAGACGGACCATCCCGTGGCCAGTACACACGTGGGCCTGGGCCTGTGGCTCAGCCTCGCGGCCGGCGTCACGCTCAGCGTGGGCGGGGCCGGGTGGCAACTGGTCGGCCGCTTCACCCGGGTAGTGGGTGACCCGGCCTGATGACGAGCGCGGGCGGCGCCGAGGCACGTGGGCGCCCCCGCCTTTCTGGTGATCGGATCGCAGCCGGCGAACAGGTCGAGAACGGACCGATTTCGGTGGCTTTCCCCTGTCGGTGGCACGAGCCCTTGGAACAAAATTGGCCTACGATTACATATCTTTTTCGAGCCTTGCGGGTCCGCTTACCCTGCCGGCCACGAGCGGGAGATACCGGGTCGCCTATCGCCGGGTCATGGTTGGCCGCGAGCTGTGGATGGTGCTGCCGCTGCTGGTGGCCACCGTTGGGTTATCGTCGTTGTTCTTTGTCTGGCTGATCCAGCCGGATCATTTTCCCCGGGGCGCGTACCTGCCGGCCCCGGTCCGTCTCGGCAATGCCGTCATGTTCCTGCTGATCGTCATTTCCGAGGGAATTCGGTTGCTTAACTCGATCACGCTCTGCTGGTCCGCGTTTATCATGCGCGATCCGGTGCCGGTGCGGCCGGCGGACGGCCTGCGGATCGCCTTCACGACGACGATCGTGCCCGCAAAGGAACCGATCGATGTCGTGCGTGACACCCTGATCGCGGCCCGGCGGATCCACTATGGCACGCCGATCGACATCTGGTTACTCGACGAGGGGAATGATCCGGGAGTCCGGGCGGTGTGTGCGGACATCGGGGTCCATCATTTCTCCCGCAACGGGGTCGAACGGTGGAACGAGCCGAAAGGGCGTTTTCGCACCCGCACCAAGCACGGCAACCACAACTCATGGCTGGCCGCCCACGGCGCGTCCTACGACATCGTCATGTCGGTCGATCCCGACCACATCCCGTTACCGAACTTCGCCGCGCGCATGCTCGGCTACTTCCGGGATCCCGAGGTCGCCTTCGTCGTGGGACCGCAGGTCTACGGAAACTTCCAGAAGTTTCTCACCCGCGGTGCCGAAGCCCAGAACTACATGTTCCATTCAGTGATCCAGCGCGCCGCGAACCGGTTCAACTGCGGAATGTTCGTCGGAACGAACCATGCCTACCGTGTCGCGGCATGGGAGCAGATCGGCGGGTTCCAGGATTCGATCACCGAGGATCTGGCCACCTCCTTCGCCGTGCACGGGGCGCGCCACCCGGAAACCGGCCGGCGGTGGAAATCGGTGTACACACCCGATGTTGTCGCTGTCGGCGAGGGGCCGGCGACGTGGACCGACTTCTTCAGCCAACAGCTGCGATGGGCACGCGGCTCCAACGAGGTCATGGTGACCGAGTCGGTGCGCCGGCTGCGGAAACTGTCGTGGGGAGGCCGCCTGCACTACCTGATCTTGATGTTGCACTATCCGACGGTCGCCCTCACCTGGCTGATGGGGATGCTGCTCACCGTCAGCTATATGGCGCTGGGCTCCAGCGGGGTCACAGTGCGCATATCGTCCTGGTTGGCCCTCTACATCGATGTCGCGGTGGCGAGGCTTCTCCTCTACATCTGGCTGCGGCGTTTCAATATCAGCCCGCATGAGGAGAAGGGAACCGCCGGAATCTCCGGAATCTTCGTCTCGATGTTGTGTACCCCCTTTTACTCGACCGCCTTTGTCGGCGCGTTACTGCGGCGTCCGCTCGGTTTCGTCGTCACTCCCAAGGGGCGTAGCGCCAGCCCCGATCGGCTCCTGACCTTCCGAAAACACCTCTTCTGGGCGATGCTCTCCACGGGTTCCATCACCGTCGCGGCAGCCTGCGGCAACGTGTACCCGGCCAACATGGTCTGGGCGGTGCTGTCGCTGCTCAGCTGCCTGGCACCCGTTGCCATGTGGGCGGTGTCCACGGTTGCCGGCCAGCGGCTCGCTCGAGGCGGTGGCTCAGCGGCGGCCCCGCCGCCGGCTGTCGTGCATGTCCGGCCCGCGGACCAGGTGTCCGTGGGCCTGCTGAAGGAACTCGACGGGATGCGTGCGCGGCCCGCGCCGCGGCCCGCGGCCCGGCCGGTCGTGCTGGTGGCCGCTCCGATCGGGTGGCGCGGGGAGGCCGTTGAGGACATGGTCATGCTGGCCGTGCCATCCACAGTGCTACCAGCAGTGCCACCAGCAGTGCCACCAGCAGTGGCGCGCGCGAGGGCCTACAGCGAGCAGACCACTCGGTGGCTGGCCCGCCCGGCGCCCACATCGCCGCCGGGAGATCCGGCTCGGCCCGTTGCGGCGACCAGGCAGAAAGTGATCAGAGCGGCGGCCGCCGTCCAACGGCCGACCGGGATGGGGCGGGCGACCGGGCGGCCGGTGCTCGGCGGTTTTTCGGCCTCCAGCGGTTACTCGGCGGCTGGCGGCCACCTGGAGGACGTCACTATGAAGCTCCGGCCGCGGCGTCGGCGGGTGTCCCGCGACGGCCTGCTTGAGGAGCTGACCTGATGGCCGTGCTGCCGGCCTCGCCCGGCCGGGCCAACCGGCTGCGCAGGTGGCGCATGCTGCGGTTCGGTGCCTTTCTTCTCGTCATTCTCGTGGGCAACGGCCCGTTCGCCGTCTCGTGGACCGCGGCACGTTACGAACGGTGGCGGTCCCACCGGCCGGACTACATGCGCAGCCATGGACGCTGGGACGTTGTCGCGGACAGCGGCACGCGGTCGATCCACGCGGCGATGCTGCATACCGGGAAGGTCCTGCTCATGGCCGGCTCCGGTAACGACCAGGGCAGTTTTGACGCGAAGAAGTTCAGGACCGTGCTGTGGGATCCGATCGCGAACACCTTTACCGATGTCCACACGCCCTGGGATGTCTTCTGCGCTGGGCACGCCTTTCTCCCGAATGGTGATCTGTTGATAGCGGGGGGCACCAAGAAATACGAGCTTCTTGCACCGGCCTCCCCGGACGGTAAGAAGCACGAGTACCAGGGGCTCAAGGACTCCTACCTTTTCAATCCGGTGACCGAGCGATATGAGAAGACCGGTGAGCTGAACCATGCCCGGTGGTATCCGACGTTGGTGACCCTGGCCAGCGGCCTGGTGGTGGCGGTTTCCGGGCTCGACGGCAACGGCGACATCGACCAGGGCAATACCGAGTTGTTCAGCTCAGCCAGCGGGACATGGGACGACCAGCAGGATCTCCGGAAGGTTTTTCCCACCTATCCAGCTCTGCTACTCGCCGGTGACGGCAGGCTGTTCTTCTCCGGCGCCAACGCGGGCTACGGCCCGGCGAGTGTCGCGGAGCGCCAGCCAGGCCTGTGGAACCTGACGAACAACGCCTTCCAGCCGGTCGACGGGCTGCCCGAGCCGGAACTCAACGAGACGGCAGGGACGATCATGCTCGCTCCGGCTCAGGAGCAGAAGGTGATGTTCATTGCCGGTGGCGGGGTCGGCGACACCCAGGTGGCGACTGCCCGGACCGCGATCGTAGATCTTGATTCACCTGCCCCGCGTTACCAGCGTGGCCCCGACATGTCGAGGGTCAGGCGGTACCCCGGCGCGGTGATCCTTCCTGACGACACCGTGCTCGTCTCCGGTGGTTCCACCGGCTACCGGGCCAGGGACTCCCGGGTCGCCGAGATCTACCATCCGGATACGAGCTCCTTCACCGCGGCGGCGGACCCACACGTCGGCCGTGACTACCACTCCGAATACCTGCTGCTCCCGGACGGGCGGGTGGCTGTCTTCGGTTCGAATCCGTTGAGCGACGACAACACGTTCGAGACCCGGGTCGAGGTCTATTCGCCCAGCTACCTTTACCGGGGTGACCGTCCGAAAGTCATCTCGGCGCCGCCGCGGATAACTCGCGGATCGATGATCACTGTGGCATCGTCGCAGCCGGTGACAAAGGTGCGTTTGATCCGCCCGGGTGCCTACACCCATGTCACCGACACCGAGCAGCGTTCCGTGGCGTTACCGATCGTTCAACAGACAGCTGGCAACCTCACACTGGAGGTGCCCCAGAATCCCAATCTTCTTCCGTCAGACTGGTACATGCTTTTCGTGACCAACGGCGCGGGCGTCCCATCCGTCGCCACCTGGGTTCAAGTGGGATGACAGTGATTGTATCGATCTCCGGGTTGGTGCGGCGTATCGATGTCGTCCGGCGCCGGGCGGGCCACCGCCGGACGCGAGCCGTCGGTCTGGCGGCAGCCGCGGCCCTCGCCGCCATGCTGGCTGCCAGTGGGTGTGGCGCGGGAAGGTCGACCCGGAGCGCCAGCACGGCGGCGAACGGCGCCGGGCCACTTCACGCGGTCGGCGCGCAGTGCCCCGCGGGTGACCCGGCCGGTCGTGGCGCCGTGGCGGGCGCCGGACCGTACGGCCCGGCGCCCCGCGCGCCCTTTCTCGTCGATCCGAACAGCCAACCAGCCATAGCCGCACGTCAGGACGCCGCCAATGGGGCGAGCGCGGCGGCGATCGCGGCCAAGCCGATCGCCTTCTCAGTGGGGGACTGGCTGCGTGACGGTGTTCAAGCTGAGGTGGCGGCGCGTAGCGCGCAGGCGGAACGAGCTGGTGCCACAGCGGTCTTCATGGTCTATGCGATTCCGCACCGTGATGTCGGTGCCGGGTTCTCCGCCGGGGGAGAACCCGACGCTGCCGCCTACCGGACGTTCACCCGGCAGGTGGCAGCGGGAATCGGTGCCCGTGCCGCCGTTGTCATCCTGGAGCCGGATTCGCTCGCGCAGATGGACAGCCTGCCCGCGGCCCAGCAGCGGGAGCGTTATCAGTTGCTGAACGACGCCGTCGACGTCTACGGCGGGCTGCCCCGTACCAGCGTCTACCTTGACGGTGCCAACTGTGGATGGACGGCGGCTCCGGTTATCGCGGACCGGCTGAGCCAGGCCGGGGTGCGGCGGACCCGTGGCTTCGCGGTCAACGTGTCGAACTACTACCGGACCGGGGACGAGATAGCCCGCGCCGAAGTGATCGCGGCGCTGATCGGCGGTGCGCATTTCGTCGTCGACACCTCGCGCAATGGACGAGGCCCGACCGACGGCAATATCAGAGATCCCTGGTGCAACCCACCTGGCCGAGGGCTCGGGGCCGCGCCAACCACCGACACCGCCAGCCCGCGGGCGGACGCGTTGCTCTGGATCAAAGTTCCAGGGGCGAGCGACGGGGAGTGCGGCCGGGAGAACCCCCCGGCTGGCGTCTGGTGGCCGGCTGAGGCCGACGAACTCGTCCGTAACGCGGAATCCTGACCGTCTGTCCCGGTCTCTGTCCATCTCCTCTGTTTATGGCCTCTGTCCATGTGCATGGACAGAGGCCGGGATATGGGCCGCGGCGAGGCCGCTGCTCCTTCCCCGTGCGCCGGGGATGGGCTCAGCTCTGGTCGTCCGCCGCGCCGCCCATGACCTCGGCCGCGCGGCGGGCCAGCTCCTCGGCCGGGACGTCTTCAACATGGGTCGCCACGGACCACCGGTGACCGAACGGGTCCTCGAACTGCCCGGAGCGGTCGCCGTAGAACTGCTTCTCGACTGGGCGCAGGCTTTTGGCGCCGGCCTTGACCGCGCGGTCATGGGCCGCGTCGGCGTCCGTCACATACACGTGGATGCTGACTGGCGTTCCGCCTACGGTCCGCGGGCCCGCCGCGTCCATCTCGGGGAACTCGTCCGACAACATGATCATAGATGTGCCGATCACGAGCTCCGCATGGCCGATCTTTCCTCCCGGGGCGCCGATACGCATCCGTTCGGTTGCCCCGAGGACCTGGGTGTAGAAATCGATGGCGTCGGCCGCGCCGTCGACGTGCAGGTATGGGGTGATCACGGGGTAGTCGGTGGGGATCGGCTCGACTGCTGTCGTCATGGTTCCTTCTCCTTGGTCGGCTGACGCTGTGGGATTCGGTAGCTCGGGGGGTTGGCTCGGGGTTTGGCGATGTGCCCGGTCCGCCAGGCGGCGTGTGCTCGACGATAGCACATATGTTCGAATGAAGGTGGCCGCCGTCACCTTGCGGGCCACCAGGGGACGAACTGGTCATGTGCCGGGTCTTCCCAGACGGCCCACGGCCGGACACCGGAGCTCCACAGCTTCTCCAGGATGAGACGGTCCTTGGCCGTGTCCATGGCGCGCCAGAACCCGCGGTACCGGTAGCCGCCCAGCCGGCCGGCCCGGACCAGCCGGCCGAACGGCGCGTCGACCAGATCCTCACCCGGATGGAGGATGTCAAAGATCGCTGGCCGTAGCACGAAGAATCCCGCGTTCACCCACACGTCCTGTTCCGCCATGGGAGCGATTTCGCTGATCGTGGTTGACCGAGGCTGGAAGTCGACGGTGTGGATGCTCTCGGGCGGCCGTACGGCGAGCAGCGTGGCGACGGCGCCGGACCGGTGCGCCTCGTCGATCATTTGCGGCAGCGGGACGTCGGACAGGCCGTCCGCGTAGTTCGCGAGGAACAGGTCTTCGCTGTCAACCAGGCGCCGCACCGCCCGGAGGCGTTGCCCCACCGGCGCGCTGAGCCCGCTGTCGACGATCGTGACCGACCACCCGGCGGCCTCACCGTCGAGCAGATGATGTCGCGGCACGCCCGGCAGCGCCGTCGGCTCGTCGGCACGCTTGCTGGCGAGATTCCCAACCCAGGCGCGGACGAACTCGCCCCGGAAGCCCACGCAGAGCACGAAGTCGGTGTGCCCGTATGTCGCATACCATTTCATGAGGTGCCAGAGAATGGGTTTTCCACCCACCAGGTGCATCGGCTTCGGCGCGTCCGTGGCACGTTTCGGCACAAATACCTGGTCCGCGCCCGTTCCCAGCAGACGCTGTCCCTGGCCGCCGCAGAACAGAACAACCTTCATGCTGGACTCTTTTCCCGCGTACGCACACGGCAGGCGGGCCCACACCGGTATTCGCCCCGCCGGTGCGTCCGGTGGTGCACGTGTCCGGGTTTGTCCTACGGCGTGTTCCGGGAGTCGTCGTTCGAGCGGGAAGCCGCGTCCAGGTGGCTGCTGGCAAGGCCGCGGGCCACACCGATACCGGCTGAGCCGATCGCTTCGGCGCCCACCGCCCGCATCCTGGCCGACCAGCCGGTAGCTTCGCTTCCGCCGATACCCGGCTGCGTGCCGTGGACGGTTCGTCGAGTGGGCTTCGTGGATCGGGCTCCGTCGAGCGGGGTTCGTGGAGCAGGGAGGGGACGTGATGGGTGCCGACGGGCCGGCCGACGGAACAGCTGCCGGAGCTGCGCAAGGTGCTGCCGGAGCTGCGCAAGGTGTGGAGGTGGACCGGGTGGTCAGCGGGCTCGCTCCCGCTGACGCCGCGGCGGTGCTGACCGATGAGGCGCTCGCCTTCGTCGCCGCCCTTCAGCGCGCTTTTTCTGGCCGCCGCGCTGAGCTGCTGGAGCGGCGGCGTGAGCGCCAGCGGTCCGTCGCCGCTGGAGCGGGCCTGGACTTCCTGGCCGAGACCACGGACATCCGCGGCGGCGACTGGGTCGTCGCCCCGCCCGCGCCAGGCCTGGCCGATCGCAGGTGCGAGATAACCGGGCCGACCGACGCGAAGATGGTCATCAACGCGCTCAACAGCGGGGCACGGGTCTTCATGGCCGACTTCGAAGATGCCAACGTGCCCACCTGGGCAAATATGATCTCCGGGCAGCGTAATCTGACCGACGCGATTATGCGGGTACTGATGTTCACGGGCGCGGACGGCCGAACCTACGCCCTGGGCGAGAAGCTTGCGACCCTGCTCGTGCGCCCGCGCGGCTGGCACCTGCCGGAACGGCATGTTCTGGTCGACGGCGAACCGGTCAGCGGTGCGCTTTTCGATTTCGGGATGTATGTGTTCCGTAACGCCCATGCGCTGGTTTCGAGTGGCGTCGGGCCATATTTCTATCTACCGAAACTGGAAAGTCACCTTGAGGCGCGGCTGTGGAATGATGTTTTCACCATGGCCGAGGACGCCCTCGGGCTCACCCGCGGGACGATTCGGGCGACTGTCCTCATCGAGACGCTGCCGGCGGCCTTTGAAATGGAGGAGATCCTCTACGAGCTGCGGGAGCACTCCGCGGGGCTGAACGCCGGCCGGTGGGACTACATGTTCTCCACCGTGAAGACGTTCCGCGCCCGCGGTGCTGATTTCGTGCTGCCCGACCGCGGCGCCGTCACGATGACCGTGCCGTTCCTGCGCGCCTACACTGAGCTGCTGGTGGCCACCTGCCACCGCCGTGGTGCGCATGCCATCGGCGGGATGGCCGCCTTCATCCCGAGCCGTCGTGATCCAGCCATCAACGCACATGCGCTGGCAAAGGTCCGCGAGGACAAGGAGCGGGAGTCCCATGACGGTTTCGACGGCAGCTGGGTCGCCCACCCGGATCTGGTGCCGGTCTGCACCGAGGTGTTCGACGCCGTGCTTGGCGGGCGCCCGAATCAGATCGACCGGCGGCGTGACGATGTCGCGGTGACCGCCCGGCAGCTGCTCGCGATCCGCGACACCCCGGGCTCGATCACCGAAGCGGGCCTGCGGAACAACATCAACGTGGCCATCCGTTACCTGGAGAGCTGGTTGCGGGGAACCGGCGCGGTTGGCATCGACAACCTCATGGAGGATGCGGCCACCGCTGAGATCTCGCGTTCGCAGATCTGGCAGTGGATCGCCGTACGGGCCCGGCTGGCTGACGGCCGGCCGGTGACCGCGGATCTCGTCCGAGACATCGAGGCCGAGGAACTGGCCGCGATCCGGTCCTCGGCCGGCGCGCGCGCGTTCGACGCCGGGCGCTACGCCGATGCCGCGGCTCTGTTCGAGCGGGTGACATTGGTCGACGAGTTCGTCGAGTTCCTGACCGTCCTCGCCTATGAGCAGGTGGAGTGATCTGGTCGCGGTGATGTCGCCCGCGCGCACCTGTCACTGGCACTATGGAAACGGTTCTCAAGTCGTACACGAGAGGTGTATATGCCGCTACAGGAGCATGCCTTCGCCGATGTGGCGGATGTCCGCGGACGCCTGGAGGCGGCTGGTTACCTTGCGGACCATGCGATCGCCACGACCGTCTTCCTGGCCGACCGGTTGCGCAAGCCGCTGCTCGTGGAAGGGCCGGCCGGGGTGGGCAAGACGGAGCTCGCCAAGGCGCTGGCTGCCGCGACCGGCGCCGAACTGATCCGTCTCCAGTGCTACGAGGGCTTGGACGAGGCTCGGGCGCTGTATGAGTGGAACTACAAGAAGCAGCTTTTGCGTATCCAGGCCGGGCGTAATGACGAGGCGTGGGACGAGGCCCATGACGACATCTTCAGCGACGAGTTCCTGTTGCCCCGGCCGTTGCTGACCGCCATCCGGCGCAACGACCCGGCCGTGCTGCTTATCGACGAGACGGACAAGGCCGACGTCGAGGTCGAGGGGCTCCTGCTGGAAGTGCTCTCGGATTTTCAGGTGACGATTCCCGAGCTCGGCACGATCGTGGCCAGCCGCCGTCCGTTCGTGGTGCTGACCAGCAACGCGACGCGGGAGCTCTCCGAGGCGCTCAAACGTCGCTGCCTGTACCTGTACCTGGACTACCCGTCGGCGGCGCGCGAGAAGGAGATCGTCCTCGCTCGTGTCCCGGAGCTGCCCGAACGGCTTGCCGAAGCCATCGTCCGGACCATCCGGGCACTGCGGGCGATGGAGCTGAAGAAGGCGCCGTCGATCGCCGAGACGATCGACTGGGCGCAGACCGTGCTGGCGCTGGGTATCGACACCCTGGACGAAGAGGCGGTGTCGTCCACGCTGGGTGTTGTTCTCAAGCATGCCAGTGACCAGGCGCGGGCGGCTGGCCAGCTCAAGCTCGGTCGGAACTGACCTGATCTGAACTGACCTGAACTGGCACATGACCTGATGTGATTCCTGATCTGACCCCCGATGTGCCCTGAGGCGATGGGACGGCCGAGATGAGCGTGCTGGACCGCACGGTGGCGTTTACCGCCGCGCTGCGCACGGCGGGCGTGCCGGTGAGCAGCGCTGAGACCGTGGACGCGGCCCGCGCGGCCGGCGCGGTCGGGCTGCTTGACCGCGGCGCGCTGCACGCGGCCTTCGCGGCCACGATGTGCAAGCGCCCGGCCCATCGGGTCACCTTTGACATGTTGTTCGACCTCTACTTCCCGCCGCGGATCGGTGCTGGTCTGTCCGTCGAGGGTTTCGGCGAGGGCGGTGCGGACTCAGGCGAGGACAACGGCGCTCACCAGCGTGGCGGCCACGCGGAGCTGGATCCGGACACGCTGCGCGAGGCTATGCGCGCTGACCTGCTGCGGGCACTGCTCGACGAGGACGATGAGACACTGCGCCGCCTCGCCAGAGATGCCGTGACCACGCTCGGAGCGGCCCCTGTCGGGGCGGGGCAGCGCTCCTGGTTCATGTATCGGGTCATGCGGGCGCTCTCACCGGACTCCCTGGTCGCGGACCTGTTGGCCGCGATGCTCGACGGGGCCGCAACCGGGGGCCTCGCCGAGCGGGTCGCCCGGCAGACGATCACCGAGCGGATCCGTTCGTTCGAGGAGATGGTCGCCGCCGAGGTTCGGCGCAGGCTTGCCGAGGAACGCGGGGTGGACGCGGTGGCGACGACCGCGGTCAAGCCCCTGGCGGACCAGGTCGACTTTCTCCGGGCGTCCCAGCGTGATCTCGTCGAGTTGCGCCAGCAGGTCTATCCGCTGGCCCGCCGGCTCGCGACCAGGCTGACCGCTCGCCGCCAGCTGGGGCGCTCCGGCCGGCTGGACTTCCGCCGCACCGTGCGGGCTTCGCTCGCCACCGGCGGCGTGCCGTTGCGGACCCACCACCGTCCGCACAAACCGCACAAGCCCGAGCTCGTTGTCCTGTGCGACGTCTCCGGCTCGGTGGCGTCGTTCGCGCACTTCACCCTGTTGCTGACGCACGCGCTGCGGGAGCAGTTCACCCGGGTCCGGGCGTTCGCGTTCATCGACACCACCGACGAGGTCACCCGGTTTCTGCGGGGCTGCGACGTCGGCGACATGATGGCGCGGATCGCGAGCGAGGCCGATCTGATCTGGTTCGACGGGCACAGCGACTACGGGCATGCCTTCGAGGTGTTCGCACGGCGCTACCCTGACGCCGTCAGCCCGAAAACCTCCCTGCTCGTGCTGGGCGACGCCCGTAACAACTACCGGGCGAACGCCGCCGGAGTGCTGCGGACGCTGTGTGCTCAGGCCAGGCACTCCTACTGGCTGAATCCTGAGCCGCGCACCTACTGGGGCTCGGGCGACTCGGCCACCCGCGCCTATGCCGACCTGGTTGACGAGATGGTCGAGTGCCGCAACGTCGAGCAGCTCCAGGCATTCATCGAACGCATCCTCCCGGCATAGGCTCCGCGGCCGGGGTCTGGTGCCCGGGTCTGCTGCCCGGGGCCTGGTGCCCGGGGCCTGGATCTCGCCGGGCTGAAATCGGGGTGAACCGAACGGGCGAGGCGTGCGTCCAACCTTCCGACAACTGATCGTTGATGGGAGGACGGCCGCGGTGATGGCTATGACAGGCTCGGAGACAGGGGCGGACACTCAGGAGCCCGACAGCCCGGAACGGACACGGCCGGCCGGGCTGGGCAGGGCTCCGATAAGTGATCGTTTCGTCGGGGGCGCCCCCGGCAGGCGCCGGATCTTTCGCTATGCCTTCGCCATCGGGCTTGTTGTGATTGCCGCTGCTGCCTTCCTGCTCGGTGGCGTGCACTCGGACGGGGGATCCGCACCGGCGGTGCTGCCCGTCGCGCCCGGCATCGCTCCAGGCGCCGCCGCTTCGAGCAGCGGCGCTGGTGCGAACGGCGGCGCTGATATGAACGGCGGCGCCGGCGTGAACGGCAGCGCTGGCGTGGACACCGAGGCTGGTTCTGACGTGGTCGGCGCACCAGCGCCGGGGCGGGCCAGCCTGCCCGGATCCCAACCGGATGGAACGGGTGACCAGGCCCGGCCGGCCGGGGCGGAGGTGCGGATCGTGCGTACCGGTTCTGTTGCACTGTGGGTGCGCCCCGGCGGGGTGGACGCGGCGGTCACCGCCATCGAGACCGCGGCGAAGGGGCTTGGGGGCTATCTGTCCGCGCTGGACAGCAGCGGTTCGGCGTCGGCCACCGATAGCGGTGGCGAGCGTGCCAACGTCACCCTGAGGGTCCCGAGCGGTTCGTTCGAGCCGCTGCGCGACCAGGTCGGGAAGATCGGCGAGGTCCGCGCTTCGACCGTTTCCACCCGGGACGTGACCGGCCAGTACGTAGATCTCCAGTCCCGGCTGAAGGCGTTGCGGAGCTCCCAGGACAGCTATCTGGCGCTCCTGGCCAAGGCCGGGACGATCGGGGAGGTCCTCGCCGTCCGCCAGCAGATCGACAACGTGCAGTTGCGGATTGAACAGCTTGAGGGCCAGCGCCAGGTGCTGGCTGACTCCAGTGATCTTGCCACCCTCACCGTCGGGATCAGTGAGCGGGGCGCGGCGGCCGGCGGCGCTCCGGACGGCACCGGCCGGGGTCTTGGCCGAGCCGTCCGGCTGTCCTGGGATCGCTTCGTCGGTGGTCTGACGGAGATCGTCGCGTTGATCGGGCCGATCATCCTGATCCTGCTGTCCGCCGCGACGGTGTACATGGGCTATCGGCTGGCCCGGCGGGCCCGCCGCCGAACCAGCCGACCGGCCTCGCCAGCCCCGCCAGCCGATTCGGCCCCGCCAGCCCCTTCCGCCCCTTCCGCCCCTTCCGCCGATTCGGCCAGTTAGCGGGCGAGGGCGGCGTCCACGACGGACTGCGCCTCGGCGAGGACGGTGTCCAGGTGCTCGGGTCCGCGGAAACTCTCCGCGTAGATCTTGTACACGTCCTCGGTGCCGGACGGGCGCGCCGCGAACCAGGCGTTCTCGGTGATGACCTTGATCCCGCCGATCGCCGCTCCGTTCCCGGGAGCATGGGACAGCGCGGTGATCACCGGCTCGCCCGCGAGCATGGAGGCGTCCAGGTCAGCCGGGGTCAGGGAGGTCAGGACCTCCTTCTGCGCGGGGGAGGCCGGCGCATCCACCCGGCGGTATGCGGGCGCGCCGTGCCTGTCGGTGAGTGCCGCGTAGTGCTGACCGGGGTCCTTCCCGGTCACAGCCGTGATCTCAGCGGCGAGCAGGCAGGCGATCAGACCGTCCTTGTCGGTGGTCCAGACCCGGCCGTCGCGGCGCAGGAACGACGCGCCCGCGCTCTCCTCCCCGCCGAATCCGAGGGAGGCGTCGATCAGCCCGTCCACGAACCACTTGAAACCGACCGGGACCTCGACGATCTCCCGTCCGAGCCCGGCGGCGACCCGGTCAATCATGCTCGAACTGACCAGGGTCTTGCCGATCGAGGCAGCGCCGGGCCAGCCGTCGCGATGCGCGAACAGATAGGAGATCGCGGCTGACAGGTAGTGGTTGGGGTTGAGCAGGCCCTCGCCCGGCGTCACGATGCCGTGCCGGTCGGCGTCGGCGTCGTTGGCCAGCGCCACGTCGAAGGAATCCTTCAGGCGCAGCAGCGACGCCATCGCGTATGGCGAGGAGGGGTCCATCCGGATCTTGCCGTCCCAGTCGACGGTCATGAATCCGAACCGTGGATCGACCGTGGTGTTGACCACGTCGAGGTCGAGCTTGAAACGCTCGGCGATGGCCTGCCAGTAGGCCACGCTCGCGCCCCCGAGCGGGTCGACGCCGATCCTGACGCCCGCGCCGCGGATCGCGTCGAGGTCGATCACGGCTGCCAGGTCGTCGACGTAGGCCGTGACGTAGTCGTGCACGGCCGCACTCGTGCGGGCACGCGCGGGCGGGACCCGTGAGACCCCCCGCAGCCCGTCCGCGAGCAGTGCGTTCGCGCGGTTCTGGATCCAGGTGGTCAGGCCGGTGTCCGCCGGCCCCCCGGTCGGTGGGTTGTACTTGAATCCGCCATCCGCGGGTGGGTTGTGTGACGGCGTGATCACGATACCGTCGGCGAGACCATGAGCCTGCCCGGCCGCGCGGCGGGCATTGTGCGTGAGGATCGCGTGCGAGATCACGGGGGTGGGAGTGGCCTCGCCAGCCGGGGCGATCCGGGTATGCGTCTCGTGCGCGGCCAGTACTTCCAGCGCGCTGGTGAGCGCGGGCGCGGACAGGGCGTGGGTGTCCACACCGATGAACAGCGGTCCGTCCACGTGGTGGGCGGCCCTGTGTTCGCATATCGCCTGTGTGATCGCGACGATGTGATCGGCGTTGAAGGAGCGGCGCAGTGACGACCCGCGGTGCCCGGATGTCCCGAACGAGACCCGTTGGGATGCCTCGCCGGGGTCGGGCCGCTCGTCGTGGTATGCGGCCAGCAGCGCGTCCACGTCGATGAGAATGTCAGGCTGCGCGGGCTGGCCCGCGAGCGGACTCACCGGCATCAGGTAGCCTCCTCGAGTCGGGATTAACAGAATAAGAACAGCGTAAGAACAGAATAGAAACGGATAGGGGAAACGGGAACTGAACGAGAATGAGGAGCGACCGGCAACAGGGATGTGAGCATGAGCTGATCTGGGCGGGGCGTGGGCGTCGATGCCGGATCATGGCGACGGCGAGCCCCGGCGAGTACGTGGTCAGCCTACGGCGATGGCCGGTGGCCCTGGCCCGGCGGGACGCGGCGTTCCTCGCGGCGTTCCTTGCGGCGTTCCTCGTGGCCGGTGGCTACAGGCTGGATTTCCGCCGCTATGCCCGGTGCGCTCGGTCCGGGCCGTTGGGCGCGGATGTGATACTTCCCGGAGAAGTCGAAATCACGGTGTGCTCCCGTTACGGTCCGTCCGTGAGGCTCGGGGTGATGGGCGGGACCTTTGATCCGGTACATAACGGTCATCTGGTCGCCGCCAGTGAGGTCGCGGCACTGTTCGATCTGGACGAGGTGGTCTTCGTGCCGAGCGGGCGTCCGTGGCAGAAGGCGGACAGAGAGGTGTCGCCAGCCGAGGACAGGTATCTGATGACCTTCCTTGCGACGGCGGGCAATCCACAGTTCACCGTCAGCCGGATTGACATCGACCGGAGCGGCCCAACCTACACCATTGACACCCTGCGGGACCTGCGCCTCGTGCGGCCGCGGGCCAAACTGTTCTTCATCACCGGGGCGGACGCGCTGGCACAGATCCTCAGCTGGCGCGACGTCCGGGAGCTGTTCGGGCTGGCTCATTTCGTCGGGGTCACCCGGCCCGGCTACCAACTGGAGCTCGACGCGAGCCTACCGGGTGACGCGGTCAGCCTCCTGGAGGTTCCGGCGTTGACGATCTCCTCTTCCGACATCCGTGCCCGGGTGAGCCGTGGGGCGCCCATCTGGTACCTCACCCCGGACGGGGTGGTGCGCTTTATTGCCAAAAGTGGGCTGTACCGACCGCGCGACCCAGCGGCGACGCCCGTCCCATGATCTTGTCGCCTGCCCGCATGGCGTGGCCAGGGTACCGGTACGGGCCACAATCAGGCACGTGAAAGCGTTGGGTATGTCAGGCTAGATGGGCGGTACGCAAACCGCTCCGGCGCATACGATCGTTAACCGTAGTCGACGGGCATGCCCCGCCGCCAGCGGCTGCGCGATCATGTTTTTGACGCGCAGCCGGAAGCCCGGTGACCCAGTCAGGAGAGATGTATTCGTGACCGCATCCCCGCGAGCCGTCGAACTCGCCCTCGAAGCCGCGCAGGCCGCGGCGGACAAGCTCGCCAGCGACATCGTCGTGCTGGACGTCAGCGAGCGTCTTGCTATCACGGACTGCTTCGTGGTCGTGTCCGCCGACACTGAACGGCAGGTCAAGGCCGTGGTTGATGGCGTCGAGGAGCAACTGCGCAGGCTCGGGGCCAAGCCGTTGCGCCGCGAGGGTGAACGCGAGGGACGCTGGGTGCTGCTCGACTTCTCCGATGTTGTGGTGCACGTACAGCACGGTGAGGAGCGGACCTACTACGGACTCGAACGGCTCTGGAAGGACTGCCCGCGGATCGCCTTCGTCGACCGTGATCTTTCCCGGCATGTCGAAGCCGCTGGACCCGGTGTTGGTCGCTGGTGAGGATCCTGCTGTGGCGGCACGGCCGCACCGCCTGGAACGATGTCGGCAGGTTCCAGGGGCACGCGGATCCTCCGTTGGACGAGACCGGCCGGGCGCAGGCGCGGCTGGTCGCACCCGCGGTCCGCGCGCTTGCCCCTGACGTTGTCATCTCCTCGGACCTGCTGCGCTGCCGGGCGACCGCGGCTGAGCTCGGCGTTCCGGTTCGGATGGACGCCAGGCTGCGGGAGATCTCGCTGGGGGAGTGGTCGGGGCTGACGGCCGCGCAGGCGGCCCTCCGTTTCCCCGCGGAGGACGCGGCGTGGCGTCGTGGCGAGGACGTGCGCCGTGGCGGTGGTGAGACCTACGTGGAGGTCGGCGCCAGAGCGGTTGGCGTCATTGACGACCTTGTCGCTGAAGGGCTCCCCGGTGAGGATGGGCTTGCCGTCCTGGTGCTGCACGGCGGCACCGCCAGGGCCCTGATCGGACGGCTGCTGGAGATACCGTCATCGGTCTGGTGGCGGTTCGGGCCGCTGAGAAACTGC
Organism: Protofrankia sp. Cj5; assembly: GCF_917627405.1. Taxonomy (NCBI): domain Bacteria; kingdom Bacillati; phylum Actinomycetota; class Actinomycetes; order Frankiales; family Frankiaceae; genus Protofrankia; species Protofrankia sp. Cj5. The sequence goes on along the minus strand of NZ_CAKJTO010000070.1, from coordinate 6,734 downwards.
TGCTGGACGCTGCTGCGTGGTGACGGCGGACGGTTCCGGCTGGTCGAGCACAACGGCGGCCCGTTGGCGCTCACCGGGGTTCCCGCTCCCGGCACGTCCGAAGCGGGCCTGCCCCCGCAGATGCCCGCGGCCGCTCCGGACATCGAACCGGTACACTCACCGAGTGCCCCCTGACGGGGTGCTCGGCGGAACCTGTAGGGTGTGAACGGTACGAACGAACGGCAAGGGTGACGAAAGCACGTCTGGGGCTGTGGCGCAGTCTGGTAGCGCATCACACTGGCAGTGTGAGGGTCAGGGGTTCGAATCCCCTCAGCTCCACCACAATCCGTGACATGGTGGTTGACCTGGGCAAATAGGTTCGCGCTGTAAGTCGACGCGGTCGGGGAGATTGTGAACGGGCAGGTCGGCGGTCTGGATTCCGGTTCGCGCGGAACTTAGGTTTGCGGCCGGTGGTCGCGGGACGTGACGGTAGGTGTGGCACAGTGCTCCGTCACCGGCGCGCGCCGTGACAGCTGGGGGCCGACAACCGTTCATGTGGACGGCTGTCGCACCTCTGGGGCGCCGGTTGCCCACACCACGACGGCTCGGTCGTCTCCGGCGGAGGCGAGAAGGACCCGTCCGTCGGTGAGCGGCACCGGGGCCAGCGCCCGCACCCAGTCGGTGTGGGCTTCCGCCGTCTGGCTGCCCCGCTCCGGCGCCTTCCCGAGTTCGCTGGTGACCTCCGCTGCCGGCGCGAGCCGCCTGCTGGTCGTCGACCAGGCCGAAGAGCTGTTCACCGCCTGCGACGCGGCGGTCGCGGCCCGGTTCGCCCGGCTGCTGGTGCGCGGCCTCGGCCGGCCCAGTCCGGGTGGTGGCGACGCTACGCTCGGAATTCCTCGACCAGCTGCTCACCCTGGCCTCCGCCGCCGGGTGGGGGTAAGAGCCGGCCAGCGCGACCGGGCCCGACCAGTCCGGCCGGTCGGTGGGCCGGGCGGTCAGCCGCCGGGTGCCGCGGATCATCGACCCGCGCCGGTCGTACGCCTCGGTGGTCAGCTCGCCGGACTGGTCGCGTAGCCGGGCCACCCGCCCGCGCAGATTGGCGTCCTCGGCGCCGGGCACGCCCTCGCCGTAGGTGGTCTCCTCGATGAGCACGCCGTCCACCCGCAGCGCGACCGGCCGGCCCATCGGGTCGTACTCGGTGTCGTGCCGGCGCCCGAACCCGTCCCAGCGGCTCACCACGGCGTCCCGGGCGTCCGGCAGCACGGTCCGGCGCCCCTGATCGACGCTGTCCTCGTGGATCAGCCGGCCGAGCATGTCGTACCGGCACTCCGACACCGCCCGGTCGTGCGCGTCCACCACCGAGCGCAGGTTGCCCTCGGCGTCGTGCACCGTGCGGGTGCGGTACCGCTCCTCGACGGTCACCCCGTCCCGCAGGAACCGGTTGTGCGTGATCGCCAGGAACTCGCGCCCGGTGACGTCGAACAGGACCGTCGAGGGGGTGCCGGCATGCGCCACCGCGGCCTCGGCCGCCGCCTGCTCGACGGGATCGGCCGACTGCCGCATCGTGGTCACCCAGGCCGGCCGGTAGTCGTCCGGGTCCAGCGTCGCGATCAGCGGCCCGACGTCCGGATCGGTGGCCGGGTCGGCGCGGTCGACCGTGTCGTTGCCGTCCCACCGGGCGCGGCGCCAGGGCGAGAAGACCACCTTCTCGTACGTGTGATCCGGCCGGACCGTGGCCACCAGGCGCCCGATCGGGTCGTACCGCAGGATCGACGACACCCCGGTCGCGGCGGCGTACTCGAACCCCGGGGTGGGGCTGAAGAATGGCTCGTACTTGCGGATCGGGCGGCTCTTCCCGTCGTAGACGGTCCAGCCGGTGCCGACCCAGCGCGCGCTCCCGTCCGGGGCGGGCTCGGCCGGGACCTTGCTCTGGATCTCCCGCCCGAACCCGTCGCTGTACGCGATCGAGTGGGTCACCCGGACGGTCTCGCCCGGTGCCAGCCGCGCGGTGTGCTTCTCCCGGGCGTACCGGTGCACGGCCGCCGGCTGGGGTTGCGGGTCGTCCCGGGTCCGCCGGAAGGCGAACAGGTCGTAGGCCAGCCGGCTGGTCGCGGTGCCAACCCCGTCCGGCCCGTCGGCGTCCAGGCTGTCGCCGGTGGCGTCGCCCGGCTTGCCGGCGATCGCGGTGGCCACCAGCATGCCGAGCTCGTCGTGCCGCAGGTGGGTGGCGTTGCCGTTGGCGTCGACGACCGTGTGCGGCTGCAGCACCCGGTAGTCGTGTTCCGCGGTGACCAGGTTTCCGGGTGGGGACGTCGGCGAGTCGTGCCAGCAGCAGGTCGGGGGCGGCTCGGCCGTCATCGACAGCGGCGCAGGCTGGTTGCCGCACTGCGGCAACCAGCCTGCGCCGGATCGAGCGCGGCGAACAGCGGGTGCGCGAGCGGCCACCGCCACCGATCGGGCGCGAGGTCGACCAGACGAGCGCAGACGGCTGACGGCCACCACCGGCGCGACCCGCACCGTGGCACGCCTGGGCGGGCGCCACGGCGGCACCGAGGAGCGTGGTCGCGCGCCGGTGCGCCGCTTGGTCGCGAGCGGGTGTTCCCCGGACGCCGAGGCGACGCGCGGCCCGGGATGGTCGAAGATCCCGCGGGAGCTCGGGTCGCCTCCCCGCGCGGCGTACACGCTGGTCTGTTCGTCGAGCCACCGGCATGGGGTGCCCGATGACAGACGAGAGCTGTGATCGGTCGTCCTCGAGAGCGCCGTGGCGAGTCGCGGGCTGCGGCAGCGGCGCCTGGAGCCGGCCCGGGTTTGGTCTACCGTAGGGACAGGCGGAGCACTCTCCGCGGCAGGTCCGAGGTGGGAAGGCGGTGTCGATGATGAGTTCGCCTTCCGGCGGCCCCCCGCCCGGGTCGCGCTACACCGACGTGCGCCCGTACGCGGTCGCCGACTCCCTTGGCGATCTTCACGGTCCGACGGCCGGTGTGGTCGTCCTGGACCGGTGGCTGGACTGGTCGGGTTCGGGTCGCTACGACCTGGGAAATCCGGGCCGGCTGGTTCGGATGTACGAGACCGTTCTGCGTGAGGCGTCGAAGAAGACGGACCTTTCGCGGTGGCTGGACGGGCGCACACTCGTGCGGCTCTGGCGGGAACTCGTGCTGCCACCGCAGGTGCGCAGCCGCTGGGAGACACGGTTCCCCGAACTGGCCACCGGGCACTGGTCCGCGGCGTAGCGACGTTGACGGCGCAGACCCCGCCGATCCACCGGCGGCTGGCGGCCATCGGACTGGATGTCGGCGGGCCGTGCGGGTTCGCGCTGGCCGGCGGTCACGCTGTCGCGGCCCACGGGATTCTCCAGCGGCCCAGCGAGGACGTGGACCTGTTCGCGGACTGGGCCAGGCGCGCGGACTTCCCCGCCGCGGTGGACGCCGTGATCGCGGCATACAGAGCCGACGGCCTCGAGGTCCACGTCGAGATGCGAACCGATCTGATGGCGCGTCTCCACGTGACGGACCCGAACCAGCCCGGCGAGCTTCACCGCGTCGAACTGGTCGCCAACTGGCGGTTCCAGCCGCCGGTCCAGATGGGCGTCGGACCGGTACTCCACCTGGACGACGTCATGGCCGGCAAGATCGACGCGCTGTGCAACCGCGCCGCCGCCCGCGACTTCCTAGACATTGACGCTGCGATCACCGGAGGGCACTACACCCTCGACCGACTCTGCGAGATCGCCCAGGAGGCCGACGCCGGGTTCGACCGCCGGCACTTCGCCGCGATGCTTGAGCTAATCGGCCGACTTGACGACCGCGACGACTTCGCCGCCTACGGCGCGACCCCCGAGTACCTGGCTGGCCTGCGGCTGAGAGTCGCAGACTGGCGCACCCACCTCACCAGGGAATGAACACCGCCTCGCTCGCGGCCCCATCGAAGCGGACGCGCCTGTCGGCCAGATCGGGACGCCGAGGCGGATACCGAGCGCGAGGTCGTTGCCCAAGCCGTTATGGCTGCTGTTTGGGGCTGTCCACTGTCCAGTCGTGGCCACCAGACACCGGATGCTCAAGTCGTCATGGGGCTGCCAACTGGACGGGGCGGTCTCCAGCGGTCAGTGCACCACCCGCATCGTGCTGGGATCCACGGGGTTCCGGCACGATACGGATGCCCGGATAATGCACTGACCGGTTGAGACCACCCATCTTCGTGCAGGAACAGAACTGCCGGTATGCTGGCGAGGGAATCGTGGTCATTGGAGGGACAACGGCCCCCCTTGATATCTTGATATCTCGCTGACGTTGGACGTATCCGGGCCCGGCACCATCGGGGTCTCACCCAACGGGCAGTACTTCACCGTGGACCCCAGCCGCGACAGTTCCACCGGGACACGTTCCAGGTTGGATAGCAGCGATACTTCCCCCGCGCCTTCGGTTACGGCCGGTGTTCCCGGGACGACGTCGATGTCGGTCACCGACGCGAGTGCTGTCACTGCTGCCGGCGACGGGCCGCGCGGCGTGTCCTCCGCCCGGCTCGCCTACCTCGGCGACGAGACCACGCCACCGACCCGCCGTCGGCGCGACCTCGCGGATCTGGTGACCGACGTGGACGACGAGGGCGCCGCGTTCGGGGTCGTGGAGCGGACGCTGCGCGCGGCCACACCGACATGATCCGTGGGCTGGTTTTCGCGCCTGACGGCACCGTCCTCGCCTCCGGCGGCGAGGACGCCACGAATCCGCCTGTGGGACGTCTCCAGCGGACGAAGCGTCGGGCAGTTACCCCGGGCCAGCGGCGAGATCATCTGGGCGTTCGCCGGGAGCCCGGACGGGAGCCAGCTGGCCGTGGCAGGTGGCCCCCGAGGTCCTGCGCTGGCCGCTGTCGATGGCCGCGTGGGCAGCCCAGGCCTGCACCCTCACCGGCTGCACCCTCACCGGCTGCACCCTCACCGGCTGTGACCTCACCCGGCCGTGACCTCACCGCGGCCGAGCAGGCCCTCTATCTGCCGACCACGGAGTCATCCCCGCAATGCCCGGCCCGGACGGACGTCCAACCCGGCGGTTGATCCACGGGCCGGCGGGGTCCGCGCGGACCGGGCCGCCCGGAGACGGCGGTGAGGCAGCCCGCGAGCCCGTGACGTTCGACTGCCGAGTCGCCATGATCTACGTCCTGTGCGGACGGGACGACGTCCTTCGCCGCATGGGCCTGCGCCCGTGCAAGTCTTGGTTCATGAAGCAGCGGACAATCGACGGCAACGAGGCAGCTGCTTCGGTGGCATATCGGGCAAGCGAGGTCATCGCCATCTACCCGATCACCCCTGCCTCGGGCATGGGCGAACTCGCCGACGTGTGGGCAGCCGCGGGGCGCCCCAACCTGTGGGGCGGGGTACCCGAGGTGGTCCAGCTACAGAGCGAGGGCGGTGCCGCCGGCGCCGTCCACGGTGCTCTGCAGACGGGTGCACTGTCCACCACCTTCACCGCGTCGCAGGGGCTCCTGCTGATGCTGCCGAACATGTTCAAGATCGCCGGTGAGCTCACGCCGATGGTGCTCCATGTGGCCGCCCGGACCGTGGCCACCCAGGCCTTGTCGATCTTCGGTGACCACAGTGACGTGATGGCCGCGAGGTCGACCGGCTTCGCCATGCTCTCCTCGGCGTCGCCGCAGGAGGCGCACGACCTCGCCGCGGTCGCGCATGCGGCCACGCTGCACACCCGTGTCCCGTTTCTGCACTTCTTCGATGGCTTCCGCACCTCGCACGAGCTGAACGAGGTCACGCTGCTCGATGACCCGGCCCTGGCCGGCCTGCTGCCCGACGGGCCCATCGACGCGCATCGCCGCCGCGCGCTGTCGCCGGACCATCCGGTGATCCGCGGCACCACGCAGGACCCCGACACCTTCTTCCAGGGCCGCGAGGCGGCCAACACCTACTACGCGGCGGTCCCGGGGGCCGTCCAGCGTGCGATGGACCAGTTGGCCGCCGCGACCGGCCGAACGTACCGGATCTTCGAATACCACGGTCACCCGGAAGCCGACCGAGTCGTAGTGATCATGGGTTCCGGCCGGTCGGCGGTACGCGCTGCGGTCGACCGGCTGGTGGGGCGTGGGGAGCGGGTCGGGTTCGTCCAGGTCCGGCTGTACCGTCCCTTCGACGGTGCGGCGTTCCTCGCCTGCCTGCCGCCGACGGTGCGTTCGATCGCGGTCCTCGACCGGACGAAGGAGCCGGGCGCGCTGGGCGAGCCCTTGCGGCTCGACGTCCTGGCAGCGCTCGCGGAACGACCCGAACGCATGCCGCGGGTGATCGGCGTCCGCTACGGGCTGGCGTCGAAGGAGTTCACCCCCGCGATGGCGGCGGCGGTGTTCGAGGAGCTGACCCGGGACCGCCCGCGGCGCGAGACGACGGTCGGCATCGACGACGACGTCACCCACCTGTCCCTCACCGTGAACGAGGCGGCCTTCCCCGAGCCGGACAACGTCCTGCGCGCCGTGTTCTACGGGCTCGGCAGCGACGGCACCGTGGGCGCCACCCGCACCACCGCCGGCATCGTGGGCGATCACACCTCGCTGCATGCGCAGGCCTACTTCGTGTTCGACTCCAAGAAGTCCGGCTCGATGACGGTGTCGCACCTGCGGCTGGCGCCGCGGCCGGTCGATGCACCGTGGCTGATCCGTGACGCCCAGTTCGTGGGCTGCCACCAGTCGTCGCTGCTGGACCGGGTCGACGTGTTCGCGGCAGCGGGGCAGGGCGCCACCGTTCTGCTGAACACCTCCTATCC
>NZ_CAKJTO010000069.1:0-28939 GCF_917627405.1 Protofrankia sp. Cj5 | reverse complement strand
GGTCGCACCTGGCCGGCGCGGGCCTGGCCGGCGCGGGGGCGGCTGGCGCGGGCCAGGCCGGCTCAGTCTCCTCGCGGCGGTGATCGCGGCGGCGTGCGTCCTGGCTGTCGTCGTTGCGGGCAAGAACAGCGGCCAGCCGGGCACCGACCGAGCCGCGGTGTCCCGACAGCTCGCGACCGAGGCGAGCGCGAGGCGCCAGGGCGACCCGAACCTGGCCGGCCAGCTCGCCGTTGCCGCATACCGGATCGCGCCGACAGCCGAGGCACGGCGCGCCATGGTCGCGTCGTTCGTCGCCACATCCGCGGTGTCACTGCCCCAGCGCGGCGCGAAGGTACTCGATGTCGCCTGGGACGCCGATGGCCGGGCGCTCGCCGAGGCCGACGCCGACGGGCGGGTACGGTTATGGGATCTCAGCGATCGCCGCAAACCGGTTCTGACCGCCGACCTCGGCCCGGAGATGACCGGGCAGGCAAACGGCGTGGCGCTGAGCGCGGACGGCCGCCGGCTCGCGGTCGGCGGCGCCGACAACACCGCCCGGCTCTGGGCCGACCGGATGTGGGAGGGCAACGCTTCGGACGCAAGCGGGCAGCCCAGCCGGCTTGACGGACACATCAGCCCGGTCGTCCGGCTCCTGTTCGACCCCACGGGCAAACTGCTGGTGACGGCGGGCGCGGACGGGACGGTCGGGCTGTGGAACATCGCCGATCCACGGCATCCGGTATCACTGACGTTCCTGACCAACCGTGGCGGTCTGGTGACGGACATCGCGCTGCGCCCGGACGGCCGGCTGCTGGCTACCGCGGCCGTCAACGAGACGGTGCGGTTGTGGGATCTGGCCAGCCCCGGGCAGCCACAACAGATCGCCACCATGACCGGGCATGTCGGTGCGGTCGTGACAGTGGCCTTCAACCGGAACGGACATCTTGCGGTAACCGGCGGTGACGATAACACGTTGCGGCTGTGGGATCTGTCAGACCCCACCAAACCGCTGGCAGTCAGCGTCCTGGCGGTCCACTCCAACCGCGTCACCGGTGCCGCATTCGGCACGGATGGCCTGCTGGTATCCGCGGGCGCCGATGGTGCCATCGTGTTCTGGGACGCCACGGCGAAACCCGTCGAACTGACCCGGCTCATGAGCCGGAACACCACCGCTGTCAGCCGGCTGGCGGTGTCCGGTGACGGACACGCGTTCGCGGCCGGTGGCGCGGACGGCGATCTGCGGGTGCTGTCGACCGATCCGGACGCCCTCGCCCAAGCCGCCTGCGCGGATCCACGTTTCCGACTGGACCCCGAGGGGTGGCGACGGTGGGTACCGCGGCTGCCCTATTCCGACCCCTGCCCGCGATAGCCCCTGGTCCCAGCAGCCGGCAGACGCAGCCGTTCAGCCCCGCGATACCGCCAGGGCGGTGGTATCGCGGGCAGTCCACGCCGCCGTCGGGCACATTCACGCCACGACCGGGCCGACCCCCGCGGTGAGCTTGCCGGCAAGGTTGATGTTGGCGGTTGTCGTCTCGTTGTTCCGCGGCACCTCATGGGACCTGAACGCGATGTCCTGGCCATTACGCACATAGAAATTGACGAACGCGGCCGTGGCCGGCCTGCGCAGGGCTTCCTTGCTTACATACAGATAGAGCGGTTTACACAACGGGATATAGGTGCCGGTCCCGGCGGAGACCACCGACGGCGAAATACACCCGCTGCCGTTGTCCAGCTCCACGCCACGAATCTTGCCGCCGTACGTCTCGAACGTCGGGAAATCAAGAAAGCCCAGCGCGTTCTTGTCCTGCGCGACGTTCTGCGCCACGCTTTCCAGCTCGACCGCGCGGTACCCGCGGACGTTGTCGCTCGCCCCGTTCACCTCCTGGTTGAAGACCTGGCCGTGGACGGACGTCGGCGCTGGGCCGAACAGCTTCACCGGCTCGTTGGGAAAGCTCGGATCGATCTGGTTCCAGCTGGTGACTGTCGAGCCCTTCTTCCAGATGTTCGTGAGCTGACTGAGCGTCAGGCAGCGCGCCCAGGTGTTCTGCGGGTTCACGATGACCGGCAGGGTGTTGTGGGCGATCTCGAACTCGGCGACCCGATCCGCGCAGCCGGGATCGCCCTTGAAGGTGGTGTTCAACGCGAAGGAGGCACCAGCGATGTCGATCTTACCCTGACACAAACGCGTGAATCCGTCGTCGGTGGATGTTGCCTCCACCCGGACCGCGACCCCGCTCTGCTGCTGTCGGAACAGCGCGTAAGCAGTTTCGGTGATCGGTGCGACCTCGCTGGAGCCGGAGGCGAGAATGACGTTCTCAGCGCGGACCGACGGCTCGCCTGGCGGGGCCACCGCCTGGCCCTGGCCCACCGCCGACGCCCCGGCCGAAGGGAGCGGGAGCGGCCCATTACCGCCACCGGCGGCCGTGACAAGTCCAGCCGTTGTGGCCGCGATCAGGACAAGAACGGCAGCCGCCACCGAAACAATCCCGCGTCGGGTGCTGACAAAGCCGGCGAACGGACGACTTTTCGTCCGGCGGCCCGCATGCGCCGCGTCGGCGAACTCAACCGGCGTGACCCGGGCTGGAACCGGGAGCGCATGCGCGGTGCTCACCGGCGGCGCGCTGACCGCAACGGGTACGCTCGGCGACGACGGGGCTCCACCGGGCCGGCTGCCCACAATCGACGGAATCACCGGTGGCGAAGTCCGCGGAACCGGCGGGACACTCAGCGCCGGCGAGACACTCAGCGCTGGTGGGACACTCAGCGCCGGCGGCTCGATGATGACTGTTTGAAGTGGGGGTACGGCCTGGCGCGCGCCCCGCGCGGCAATGAGCGCCGCGCCGAGGGCGACATCACCAGGTGAGCCGATCTCCTGTCTTCCGGCGTCCGGGAACGCTTCGGCAAGGACCCGGGCGACCAGCGGGATCCGAGCCGAGCCGCCGAGCAGCAGCAGCGCGGACAGATCCGCGGATGTCGCCGGAACCGACCGCAGTACGCGCTCGAGCACGCGGACCGTGTCGTCCACCATGGGCCGGATAAGGGACTCGAGCTCGTCCCGGGTCAGCCGCACGGACTCCGGCATGCCCACGCCACCGACCAGTGGCAGGCCAACCGGGACATCGACCACATCGTCCTCGGAGAGGATCTCCTTTGCCTGGGCGCACTCAGAGCGTAACCGGCGCAGCGCCGCCGCCGTCACGGGATCCGCGTGGTCGAGACCGGATGCGGCGCCACCAAGCTTTCGCAGTACATGGGCCACCACGATGTCATCGATTTCCATGCCACCAGCGCGGGTGATCCCGGCGGGGGTACCGGAAATCTGGAATCCGGTGGGCATCGTGGCCAGCACCGCGGCCTCGAAAGAGCCCGCGCCAAAGTCGTAGATGCCCACGAACGCCCCGGGGGCCGGCGCGCTCCGGCGGTTGAGCAGCGCGCCAACAGCGTCGGCGGAGGAGCACACCGTGATCGGGACATCGGCGTCAACCTGGCCGACGGCTTCGGCGAACAGCTCGCACCGAAACCGCGACCAGCTGGCCGGATGGGCGACGACCACGTGGTCGGGGAGCGCCTTGCGCAATCGGGCGGCCGCGGCGACGACCCAGTCGACCAGGCGTGAAACCAGTGCCTCGGGGGTGTAGGCAGCCTCACCGAGCAGCACGGGCGTCGGATCACCCACCCGTCGCGGGAAACCGCGGGCAGCCCGGCCCGGATCGGCCACCGCGCGGCGTTCGGCCGCCCGACCAGCCTGAATCTCGCCATCGGGCGATGCGTAGACGACGGTCGGAACGTCGGTTCCGCCACCGAGAGCCAAGATCTGCGGCCAGCCGTCGTCGATCGCGGCGACCACCGTGTTGGCCGAGCCCAGGTCAACTCCCAGCTGATATCCCATACCGCCCCCGAACATCGACCACGAGGTTGATCAACGAGTCAGGCCGGCACATCGATCAACGTGTTCGCCCGGATTATAAGCGCAGGACCAGCGGGCTGCTACAGCCGCATACCGCCGATCAGCAAATCAGCACGGCTGTAGCATGATCAAAAAATATCAATCACAGCCGGAAACACGCAGCACCACGGATGGACCGGCGGCGGCCTCCACGGGAACAGTGGATCACATACAGCTACCGCGAAACAACCACCGGCCGGCAATCAGCCAGCCGCGCTCGTGCATTCTTTTGCCCAATCGATCCATCAACAAAAGCAATCGCACGCCACGGCGAAGTCCTTTTTCACTGAACCCACCTTCATTGATTTATCTTTTGTTAACGATTTTCGATCCGTTTACCACCCGGACAGCGCACGGTGCTGAAATCCGAGAGGCACTGAGCTGGCCCGCTCGCCCGTCACGGCCTACCGCGCCGCTCAGGGGCCGGCCGGTCCATGTGCGAGAAAGGCCGTCCCGCACGCCATTCCGTAGATAGCGAAGTTGCGTCCTGGAGGGGGCTATGGAATCTGTTGACTCGATCAATCCGAACCTGGCACGCCGCGGTTTTCTCGTGGCGTCCGGGCTGTCCGCGGCTGGAATTGCGACCGCGTCACTGCCGGCCGCGCGCGCGGGCGTCCCTCGGATCAACGGCTACCCGTTCACGCTGGGCGTGGCATCCGGAGAGCCGACATCGCACGGAATCGTCCTGTGGACCAGGCTCGCGCCGTCACCGCTGGAGCCGGGCGGCGGCATGCCCAACCGCTCCTACCAGGTGCGGTGGATCCTTGCCGCTGACGACCGCCTGACCCGTGTGATCCGTAGCGGAGAAGCACCTGCCAAACCCGAATGGTCACACAGTGTACATGTCGAGGTTGACGGCCTGCTGCCGGGACGCGACTACTACTACGCGTTCGAAGTGGCCGGTGAGCGCAGCGCCATCGGGCACACCCGCACCGCTCCCGGCGAGGGCCGCAACGTCTCCGAAGTGACCATCGCGCACGTCTCCTGCCAGAACTACGAGGAGGGCTACTACGCGGCCTACCGGGAGATCGCCCAGCAGGACCTGGACGTCGTCTTCCACGTCGGGGACTACATCTACGAACCCAATCCGAAGCCCGGCCGCCCCCGGCTGCACGCGTGCCCGGAACCGAAGGACCTCGCTGGTTACCGGCTGCGGCTCTCGCAGTACAAGACGGACCCGGACCTCCAGGCCGCGCACGCGGCCCACCCGTGGGCGGTGACCTGGGACGACCACGAGGTCGCCAACGACTACACCAGTCAGACAAACCAGGATAACGAACCACAAAATATCTTCCTGGCGCGTCGCGCCGCCGCCTACCAGGCGTACTGGGAGCACATGCCGCTCCCGAACCGAGTACGCCGCGACTACGTGCTGTACCGCCGGCTGCGCTACGGCAACCTGGCCGAGTTCGTCATCCTTGACACCCGCCAGTACCGCGACGCTCACGCGTGCAACAGCAACGGTGTCAACAGCGGACAGATCGTCAGCTGCACCGAGAACCAGGACCCGGCCCGGAGCATCCTGGGCGCGCCGCAGCGTGACTGGTTGTTGAAGGGATTCACGAACGCGGGCGCGCGGTGGAACGTGCTTGTCCAGCAGATCCTGATGGCCCAGCTGGACCTCGCCCCCGGCCCGCTCCACTTCTGGAGCGAGTTCTGGGACAGCTACGCGGCCGAGCGCCGCACGGTCCTGCAGGCCATGCACGACCGGAAGGTCTCCAACCCGGTCGTGCTGACCGGCGACATCCACGCGTTCCTCGTCAACGACCTGCATACGGACTTCCGTGACCCGGACTCGCCCGTGGTCGGGACCGAGCTCGTCGGCACGGCGATCAGCTCGGTTCTCCCGGCGCCGTTCCCGACAATCATCAGGAACGCCCTCCCCCTGAACCCGCACATCAAGCAGTTCCAATCCGACTACCGCGGGTATATTCTGTCCACAATCAACCGCGATGTCTGGACGGCGGAGCTGCGGGCCGTGCGGGACTTCACCAAGCAGGATTCCGACGTGTTCCAGTACAGCACGTGGGCAATCGAGAACGGCAGGCCAGGAGCGGTGCAGGCCTGACCGCCAGCCGGTGGGCACGCATCAACGATCTTTCCAGGCCGCTGCGCCGATAGCGGTCTCGGCGATCGCGCACGCCGCGTAAAACGTCCCGTCCGGGCTCCGGCGAAACCGGCCGTCGGCCCGGACGGGAGGGAAAAGCGGCTGTCCCGTCCGGACAGCCGTACCGATCCGCGTCAGAGACCAGCCTCGCCGACGGCACCCGGCCGGGAGAACGGCGCCAGCCGCGTCACCAGGCCGCGAACCTCTGCCGCGGCCGCGGCGATGGTCTCCTCGGGCATGCCCGGGGAGACCCCCTCCAGCAGGACCTCCAGGGCGGAGAGCCGTTCGACGATCTCAGCCATCAGATCAAAGTCCCGGACCCGGGCACGGGCAAGCTCCGCAACCCGCTCGTTCTTCTCGAACAGCTCGACGAACACCGTGACCTTCGCACGCAGCAGCCATGGGTCAAAGGGCTTGGCGATGTAGTCGACCGCGCCGACGGCGTAGCCGCGGAAGGCGTGGTGCGGTTCCCGATCGATCGCGGTGAGGAAGATGATCGGCGTGTCTCGCGTCCGGCCACGTTGTTTGATGCGATGAGCGGTTTCGAAACCATCCATCCCCGGCATCTGGACGTCGAGCAGAATCACCGCGAAATCATCCACCAGGAGACGTTTGAGCGCCTCCTCGCCCGAGCCCGCGGTGACCAGTTCCTGGTCGAGGGATGCGAGGATCGCCTCGAGGGCCATCAGGTTGTCCGGCCGGTCGTCCACCAAAAGGATCTTGCTGCGCGGGCGTTCCGCGCCATGTGCGTCTTCGCCGCTCCCGGTGTCCGTATGATCACTCTTGCATTCAGTCACCGCCCGCATCCTCCTTCACGCCGCGCCGCCGGCGGGGCATAGCTTCGAGCTCAACGGTACAAATGACTTCCGCCGTACTTCCCGATGCCACCGGCCTCGCTCGGTGGAAGTATCACCGAACCGAGCCAACCGCAATGAGACCGTCGGAGGACGCCGGATGTCCCCGGGGGAGCCAGCCTTTCATCCCTGCCTCACCCGCTCCGACGCACCCCGCTGACAGGCCCGGCGCTCCCCGGGCGGCGGCCCGGGGAAACCGCGGAAAACCGTGATCGCTACGCCGCCACCGGGGAGCCTCGCTCAGCCTCTGGGGGACTACAGATGAGACCGCATGGTGTCGAGCAGATGATCAAGATCAACTGGCTTGGTGATGTAGTCAGTCGCCCCGGCCTTGAAGCTCTTCTCCCGGTCCCCCGGCATCGCCTTGGCGGTCAGCACCACGATGGGAAGAGCGGCGAACGCGGGCATCTGCCGGATCGCCGTCGTGGTCTCGTTCCCGTCCAGCCCAGGCAGCATCACGTCCATCAGAACAAGATCAATTGACAAGCCCTCCTGCTGGAGCAGCCGGATCGCGTCATGGCCGTTATCCGCGTACAGAACCCGCATTCCGCGCATCTCCAGGGCGCTGGTCAACGCGAAGACGTTGCGGACGTCATCGTCCACGACAAGTACGGCCGAGCCGGCCAGCGGGTCGGACTCGTCCAGGCCCACCGTCACCGCCGGGCCGCCCAGCTCCGCGGGCAGTTCGGTGAGGAACGGCGTGCCCGCCGGGTCGGTGTCCGCGTCGGAGCGGAACGAGCCACGTACCCGGACGCCCGACAACTGGAACTCCGCCAGCCCGGGTGTCCATGCGCCGCCACCACCGATAGCCGGCCGAACGCCGGTGGGCGGCGTCCCGGCAACGATCGTCGCCCTGTCGTCAGCCAGCCGCCAGCGCCCTGCCGCCCCGCCGGTCTCGGCGAGCATGATGATTTCCTCGCTGTCTCCGGGACTGGCCGACGGAAGCACTTCGGACGGCATCACCGAGGGGACGTACAGCGTGAAGGTGCTGCCCAGACCGACTGTGCTCGCGACGCCGATGGATCCGCCGAGCAGCCTCGCAAGCTCCTTGCTGATGGACAGCCCGAGCCCGGTGCCGCCGTAGCGCCGCGACGTCGTCCCGTCCGCCTGCTGGAACGCTTCAAAGATCATAAGAAGCTTGTCGGCGGCCACCCCGATACCGGTGTCGGAAACGCTGAACGCGAGCACGACCGGCGCGGACGACAGGACCGACGTGGTGAAGGCGACATCGGCCGAGGCGACCGTCACGTCCAGGCGCACCTCCCCGGCATCGGTGAACTTCACCGCGTTGGACAACAGGTTCTTCAGCACCTGCTGGATGCGCTGCTCGTCGGTGACGAACTCCTCCGGGACATCACCCGCGACGGTCACCTCGAAGGACAGGCCCTTCTCCTCGGCCATCGGGCCGAATACCTGCGCGACCGCGTCGCAGAGAGTGATGGTACGGACTGTCGCGGCCTCCACGGCCATCTTGCCGGCCTCGACTTTCGAGAGATCGAGAATGTCGTTGATAAGCCCGAGCAGTTCTGAGCCAGCCGAGTGGATCGTCTCGGCGAAATCGATCTGCTTGGCGGTGAGGTTCGCCTCCGGGTTGTCAGCCAGCAGCTTCGCCAGCAACAGCAGGCTGTTGAGCGGTGTGCGCAGCTCGTGACTCATGTTCGCCAGGAATTCCGTTTTGTACTGGGATGACAGCGCGAGCTGCTCGGCCTTCTCCTCCAGGCCGATCCGGGCCATTTCGATTTCGCCGTTCTTCTCCTCCAGCAGCGCGGCCTTCTCCTCCAGCTCGTTGTTGGTGCGCTGGAGCTCGACCGACTGCGAGCGCAGCTCCTGGGTGAGCCGCTGGGACTGGGCGAGCAGCTCCTCCGTCCGCGCGTTTGCCATGATCGTGTTCAGGACGACGCCGATGGTGCCGACCAGCTGGTCGACCAGATGCAGATGCAGCTCGGAGAAGGTGCTGAACGAGGCGAGCTCGATGACGCCGAGTACCTGATCCTCGAAGATCACCGGGGTGACGACGAGATCACTCGGTGGCGCGTCCCCGAGGCCGCTGCGGATACGCAGGTAGCCGGCGGGGACCTGCTCCACCCGGATACGCTTCTTCTCCGCCGCGGACTGACCGATGAGTCCCTCACCGAACAGGAACGTGCCGTCGGAGCGCTTACGCGGCGCCGAACCGTAGCCGGCGACGTGTCGCAGCTTGTCGCCCTCGATGAAATCGAGCAGGTAGACCGTACCGAGCTGGGCACCGACCGCCGGGGTCATCTCACTAATGATCATCTGGCAGACCGCGTACAGATCACGCTGGCCCTGCATCTTGCCGCCGATCCGGGCGATGTTCGACTTCAGCCAGTCCTGCTGGGCGTTCTTGTCGGTCGTCTCCCGCAGATTGGCGATCATCTGGTTGATGTTGTCCTTGAGCTCGGCGACCTCGCCCTCGGCCTCCACCGTGATGGAGCGGGTGAGATCACCGCGAGTGACCGCGGTCGACACCTCGGCAATCGCCCGGAGCTGTGTGGTCAGCGTGGAGGCGAGCTGGTTGACGTTGTCGGTGAGCGCCTTCCAGGTACCGTCCACCCCGTCGACCGTTGCCTGGCCCCCGAGCTTGCCCTCAACACCGACTTCCTTGGCCACCCGGGTGACCTCGTCCGCGAACGACGACAGCTGGTCGACCATCGTGTTCACGGTGTCCTTCAACTCGGCGATCTCACCCTGCGCCGACACCGTGATCTTCTGCGACAGGTCACCGCGGGCCACCGCCGTGGTCACCAGCGCGATGTTGCGGACCTGCGCGGTGAGGTTCCCCGCCATCGAGTTCACCGACTCGGTGAGATCCCGCCACACCCCGGACACGCCCCGCACATGAGCCTGGCCACCCAGATTGCCCTCGGTACCGACCTCCCGGGCCACCCGGGTGACCTCATCGGCGAACGACGACAGCTGGTCGACCATCGTGTTCACGGTGTCCTTCAACTCGGCGATCTCACCCTGCGCCGACACGGTGATCGTCTGTGACAGATCGCCGCGCACCACCGCCGTCGCGACCTGGGCGATGTTGCGGACCTGCGCGGTGAGGTTCCCCGCCATCGAGTTCACCGACTCGGTGAGATCCCGCCACACCCCGGACACGCCCCGCACATGAGCCTGGCCACCCAGATTGCCCTCGGTACCGACCTCCCAGGCGACCCTGGTCACCTCGGCCGCGAACGATGACAGCTGGTCGACCATGGTGTTGATGGTGTGCGCGAGACCGGCGACCTCACCGCGGGCGTCGACGGTGATCTGCCGCGTGAGGTCGCCGCGCGCCACCGCGGCCGCCACCTCGGCGATACTGCGGACCTGGGTGGTGAGGTTGCCGGCCATGACGTTCACCGAGTCGGTGAGATCCCGCCACACTCCGGACACGCCCTTGACCTGGGCCTGGCCGCCCAGTTTGCCCTCGGTACCGACCTCCTTGGCCACCCGCGTGACCTCGTCCGCGAATGCCGAGAGCTGGTCGACCATCGTGTTCACGGTCGACTTCAGTTCGTAGATCTCCCCCCGGGCATCCACAGTGATCTTCTGGGACAGATCGCCCTGTGCCACCGCGGTCGTCACCTGGGCGATGTTGCGGACCTGGCTGGTCAGGTTCCCCGCCATCGAGTTCACCGACTCGGTGAGATCCCGCCACACCCCGGACACGCCCTTGACCCGCGCCTGGCCGCCCAGGTTGCCCTCGGTACCGACCTCGCGGGCGACCCGGGTGACCTCGTCGGCGAAGGACGAGAGCTGGTCCACCATGGTGTTCACCGTCGTACCGATCCGCAGGAACTCACCCCGCACCGGCTGACCGGCGATCTCCAGCGCCATGTGCTGCGAAAGGTCACCCTCCGCGACCGCCGCGATGACCCGCGCGACCTCGTGCGTCGGACGCGCAAGGTCATCGATGAGGGAGTTGACCGCCTGGTTCGACATCGCCCAACCGCCCTCGAAGCCGAGATCGGCCATGCGCTCGGTCAACCGGCCGTCCCGCCGGATCACCTTGCTCACCCGTTCCAGCTCGAGCGCGTGCCGCTGCTGGACACCGGCCAGCTCGTCGAAACGCTGTGCCAGCGGTGCGCCACGGCCGGCCCGTTCTCCCAGCCGGACCGAGAAGTCACCCTCGCACAACGCGGTGAGAGCATCGAGCAAATCGCTGAAGAGGTGGTCGTCCACGGGCGCGGTTTCCGACACCATCGTCATGATGAAGCCCTCCAAACCCGCGTCCGCGGGAATCACTCACGTCTGGTCAACCACGGGAACGGTCCGGCAGCCGTTCATCGGGTATCCGGTGCTACTCGCCGCCAGTATCCGCCAAAGTCCGCTGGGTGGATATCGGCGGATCCCCATGCGCATGCCCGGTACCCGATTGCCTGACCGACACGTCCCGACATCGCGCGGCCTTGGGCACAGCCAATCCCCCAGAGCTGGACAACACAGGAGACACTGACCGGCATGCCTCCCGTGCCCGGAGATGAGGGGCTCCGCCGCACCCTCACACTTCCGCCGGCCACCGACTCGCCACGGTCGGCCCGGCGGTTCATAGTGGACGCGCTGCACGGCCGTGTCGACCCTGACCTCATCGACACCGTTCTGCTGCTCGTGACCGAACTGGTGACCAACGTCGTCATGCACGCCGGCACCGACGCGACGGTCGACCTCCGGTACGACGCCACCGAACTCGCCATCACGGTCAGCGACCGCCATCCCACGACGCTGGGTGGCGTGTCGACCGCTGCCGGCTCCGACTGGCTGGCGACGCCCGACGAGGCCACCGGCGGCGGGCAGGCCAGGAAGATCGACAGTCTGCGGGAGAACGGTCGCGGCCTCGCGCTGGTGGACGCCCTCGCCACCGCCTGGGGGACCGAACACGACCGGACCGGTAAAAAGGTGTGGTTCCGGCTCGACCTTCCCGTCGAGGGCGCTGGTCGCCGCGGCGACCGCCTCGAGGCCCCCGGGCGCCCACCGCGGCGGCCAGCGGCGGACCTCCAGCGGCCGGCACGGCTGCTCGCCCCCGGCCTCGCCGCCACGCTGTCGGCCGAGGATGAGGTCCGCGAACTGCTGACCCAGCTCATAGACGCGCTGCCGAGGGCCACCGCCGGCCTGGTCCGGCGGGCCGGCCAGGCCAAGAACACCGCGGAGGTGGTGGCGGTCGTCGGCCCGACCGGCGCGGAACGGGACGCCCGCCGGCTCCCGCTCGAATCCCGGGATGGAATCGTCGGGGATCTCCTGCTGTGGTCACGGCCGCGGCCCCTGGCCACCGGCCCCGGCGATGGCCCCGGGGACAGGTCCGGGGACGGCAGCGGCGATGGCAGCGAGGACGGCAGCGAGGACGGCAGCGACGAGCGGATCGCCATGGTCACCCGTTGGATGGCGTTGACGCTCGGCGGCGCCAACCTGCGCCGTGCCGAGGAGCGCCGCATCGGCATGCTTTCCTTTCTCGCCGAGGCGTCGGATCTGCTCGCTGGCAGTCTCGACACCGAACGCAGCCTGGCCCTGCTTGCGCGCCTACCGGTGCCGAGACTGGCCCGCTGGTGCGCGGTGTACCTGCTGCGGGAGGACGGCGCGGTCAAGCTCGCCGCGGTCGGGCACGTTGACGAGGCCGAGGCCGCGGACCTGTCGGACTGGGCCGGCGACCCGGTCGGGCCACTCGCCGCCCAGGTACGGGCGACGCTTGGCGACACGGTGCGCATCGCCACGATCAATGGCGCGCCGACGGTGATCACCGCGATGCGGGCCCGCCGCCGGGTGCTCGGCGTTGTCGCTCTCGGCCGGGCCATGGGCAACAGCTTCGCGGCCGACGAGATCGAGCTGTTCGCGGACCTCGCCCGCCGCGCGGCCTTCGCCGTCGACAACGCCCGGCTGTTCCGCCAGCAGGTGGAGGTTGCCGGCGCGCTGCAGGCCGGGCTGCTGCCACCACGGCTGCCCAGCATCGACGGGATCGAGCTCGGCTCGTCCTATCGCGCGGCCCGCGCCGGGCTGGAGGTCGGCGGTGACTTCTTCGACCTCGTCCCAAACCCGGACGGCGGATGGACGATCATCATCGGTGACGTCTGCGGCAAGGGCGCGGAGGCCGCCAACGTGACCGGGGTCGCGCGGGCCGTCCTGCGGCTGCTGGTGGGACAGCGCAACAATCTTCCCGACATCATGATGGATCTCAACCGTGCGCTGCGGGACGCCGGCCACCCGGGCCCGACCGGTCAGGGACGCTTCTGCACGCTCGCCGCGGCCGAGCTGCGGCCGCCGGGCGAGCTCACGGCCGCCTGCCTGGAAGACGGCACGGCTACCAGCGCGGCAGCCCCCACGGTGACGGAACGGGTGGTCTCGATCTGCATGGCCGGGCACCCACTGCCTGTTGTCGTACGCGCGGACGGGACGGCCCTGTTCGTCGCGGAGCCGGGAACGCTGCTCGGGGTGCTCGATGACGACGACGTGGCTTTCCCCCAGGCACGGGTGGCGCTGACGGCCGGGGACGCGCTGGTCCTCTACACCGACGGGGTGGTCGAGGCCCGTCGCGGTCAGGAGCTGTTCGGCGACGAGCGGCTGCTGACGGCCGTGCGCGGCTGCGTGGGCATGTCCGCCCAGGGGATAGCCGACCAGGTGCGGGCAGCCGCCGAACGGTTCGCGGGTGGGCGGCTGCGAGACGATGTCGCGGTCGTGGTGGCCCGCATCCCGGGATAACCATCCGCGAACGATCGACGACGCCGGGACGACACGCGACTGGCGGTCAACGTTGATCAGTGACGAGAAGGGGAAATGTAGCTACGCTGCGTCATACATGACCAGCCGTCATCGACCGGTAGGCAGGGAAAGGACCGAAAGCGCTTGGAATCGTCCACCTGCGGGTAGACGTACAGAGATAACATCGCCCAAATTTGATGATCTATCGGAACAAACGGGGGTAAACGGACATGGTGGCCCACGTGTCGTCGTTTCGGCCCTCGGCCACGCACCTGCTGGTCGAGCTTCCCCACGTATCCAGCGCGGTTCCGCAGGCCCGTCGCGTGCTGCGCGAGCAGCTCACCGCCACCAACCTGCCCGAAGATGCGGTGGGCACCGCGGAACTTCTGGTCAGCGAACTGGTCACGAACGCGGTGAAGTACGGCGAGCCACCCGTGTGGCTGCTGATCGAACTGCGGCCGGGCCTCGTGCACGCGTCCGTGTCGGATACATCCGTCCTGTTGCCGCACCGTCAGCAGGTGGACCTCGGCAGTGAGGGCGGGCGTGGCCTGCTCGTCCTGGACGCTCTCGCGGGCAGCTGGGGCGCGGTGGCGGTCGACTCCGGCAAGTATCTCTGGTTCGACCTGCCCGTCGAGCTGTGACCATGGCACGCGACCACGGCTCGTGCCATACGCTGTCCGCGCCAGCGGGCACCTTTGTGACCTCGGCGTGCACCATGCCGACAGCCGTTTGGCGAGCTACAACCCCTGTGCGGCCGGTGACTCCGGCGGTGACGGTGAGGGCGGACGATGCGTTTCCATGAGAACCTTGCCGCGGCGGTCGGCGACACCCCGCTGGTCAGGCTGAACGCGGTCACCGAGGGCATCGCCGCGCCCGTGCTCGGCAAGTTGGAGTATCTGAATCCAGGCGGCTCCGTGAAGGACCGGATAGCGCTGGCCATGGTGACCGCCGCGGAGAAAGCGGGGCAGCTCCGGCCAGGCGGGACGATCGTCGAACCGACCAGCGGAAACACCGGGGCCGGTCTGGCGGTCATTGCCGCCATCCGTGGTTACCGCTGCGTGTTCACGATGCCCGACAAGATCAGCGAAGAGAAACAGGCGGTCCTGCGCGCCTATGGCGCCCAAGTGCTGGTCTGCCCGACCGCGGTCGCCCCGGACGATCCCCGCTCCTACTACTCGGTCGCGCGCCGGATGGTCGCGCAGACCCCCGGCGCCTGGAGCCCGGACCAGTACTCCAACCCCCACAACCCGGCCGCGCACCACGCCACCACCGGTCCGGAGATCTGGGCGGCAACGGACGGGCGCATCACCCACTTCGTCGCCGGGATCGGTACCGGCGGGACGATCAGCGGAACCGGCGGGTACCTCAAGGAAGTCAGCTCCGGGCGGGTGCAGGTGGTGGGCGCGGACCCGGAAGGGTCGGTGTACTCCGGCGGCAGCGGCCGCCCGTACCTGGTCGAGGGGGTCGGCGAGGACATCTGGCCGGCGACCTACGACAGGGCGGTGGTCGACCGGGTGGAGGCGGTCAGCGACCGTGACTCGTTCCTGATGACCAGGGAGCTGGCCCGTCGTGAGGGCATCCTGGCCGGTGGTTCGTGCGGGCTCGCGGTCGTCGCCGCGCTGCGGGTCGCCCGGAAGCTGGACGCCGGTGATTGCGTCGTGGTGCTGCTGCCGGACTCCGGCCGGGGGTACCTGTCGAAGGTGTTCAACGATGAGTGGATGTATGACTTCGGCTTTCTCGACCGGCCGTCGGACGAGCCGACCGTCGCCGAGGTGCTGGTCCGCAAGGCGTCCGACGCCAGCGGACCACCTGACCTGGTGCACGTACACCCTGATGAGACCGTAGGCGCGGCCATCTCCTACCTGCGCGAGTACAACGTGTCCCAGCTGCCGGTGGTCAGGCAGGAACCGCCGTTGCGCTCGGCCGAGGTAGCCGGCGCCGTCATCGAACGGGAGCTGCTCGACGCCGTGTTCGCCGACCGCTCCGCCGTCGACGCCCCGGTCGCCGACCACATGTCACCCCCGCTGCCCACGGTCGGTGCCGGCGAGCCGCTGTCGGTGCTGGTCACCATCCTGGGCGCCACCGCCGCCGCGCTCGTCCTCGAGGACGGCAACCCGGTCGGCATCCTCACCCGGTCTGACCTGCTCAGCTTCCTGGCGGCCGGATGAGCCGCCCGGACCGCCCAGATGCCCCGCGTGCCCCGGGCGGACAGGCTCCGGGCGGCTGGACCGGCGCGGGGTTCGAGACGGCCGCGATCCACGCGGGTCAGGATCCGGACGCGGCCACCGGCGCGGTAGTCGTTCCCATCCACCCGGCTTCGACGTTCGCGCAGGATGCCGTCGGCGTCCCGCGTGGGGCGTACGAGTACGCCCGGTCGGGTAACCCGACCCGGGCCGCGCTGGAGACCTGCCTGGCCGCGTTGGAAACAGGCTCGGTGGGCCTCGCGTTCGCCTCGGGGCTGGCCGCGGAGGACGCGCTGCTGCGCACCGTCTGCCGACCGGGCGACCACGTGGTCATCCCGGCGGATGCCTACGGCGGCACCTACCGGCTGTTCGCGAAGGTGTTCGCCGAGTGGGGCGTGGAGTACACGCCCGTGCCGCTCGGCGACCCGGATGCCGTGCGGGCGGCCCTGCGCCCGGGTCGAACGCGACTGCTGTGGTGCGAGACCCCCACGAACCCGCTGCTCAGCGTCGCGGACATCGCGGTGCTCGCCAACCTGATCCATGCTGTCGGCGGCCTGCTCGCGGTCGACAACACCTTCGCCACCCCGTACCTCCAGCAGCCGCTGGCGCTCGGCGCCGACGTGTCGGTCCACTCGACCACGAAGTACCTCGGCGGGCACAGCGACGTGGTCGGTGGTGCCGTGGTCGTCGCCGATCCGGCGCTGGGCGAACGGCTGCGGTTCACCCAGAACGCCACCGGCGCGGTGGCCGGGCCGTTCGACGCCTGGCTGGTGCTGCGCGGGGCGAAGACCCTCGCGGTCCGGATGGACCGGCACTGCGCGAACGCCCGCCACATCGCCGCGTGGCTGGCGGCGCATCCGGCGGTGGCCACCGTGTACTACCCGGGCCTGCCGGATGATCGTGGGCACAAGGTGGCGGCCAGCCAGATGCGCGACTTCGGCGGGATGGTCTCGTTCGCCCCGCGCGGCGGTGCGGAGGCGGCGGTCGAGGTGTGCCGGCGGACGCGGGTGTTCACCCTCGCCGAGTCCCTCGGCGGGGTCGAGTCGCTGATCGAGCATCCCGGGCGGATGACGCACGCCTCGGCCGCGGGCTCGCCACTGGAGGTGCCCGCGGACCTCGTCCGCCTCTCGGTCGGCATCGAGTCCATTGGAGATCTTGTCGACGACCTCGCCCAAGCTCTCGCCGCCGTCACCTGACAGCGGCCGGCCGGCCAATGATCAGACCGCCCTGCCCGTTACCGCAGAACACCGGCTCGGGCCGCGTTGATGACCACCCGAAGCTGGTCGGCGTCCGCGGGAACCTCGGCCTCGCCGTCCCAGGACCAGCGCAGCGCGGTGACGTCCTCGCCCCGGAGGTAGATCCGCCGGCCCTCGTCCCCGACATACCAGGTGATGGCGGCGACCTGGGTCGGATGCGGGGTGAGCAGCGTGACGGCTTCGTTCCAGGGCACCTCGGCACAGCGCCGCCGCAGCTGGTCCACGGCATTGTCATGGTCGAACGCGCACTCGCCGACCCAGGCTCCGGCGGCCAGCCGCATGGTGCCGGGGCCTCGGTCGATACCAACCCGCTCGGTACCGAGACGGTGCAGGGCGAGCTCGAACCGGAACGCCTCGCGCACCCACTCCTCCCGGTTGCCGCACATCCACGTGTCCCGCAGATAGGCGGCGAAGGCGAGTACGGACAGCTCCGGCGCGGGAAAGTAGCTTCCCGGTAACGACCCACGGCGCTGCCACTGCTGGCTGCCCAGGAAGGCCTGCATCCCGGGTGTGCCCTCGGCCGCGTAGAAGGCGAAGAAGGTCACCGGGAAGGCGTCGAGCAGGTCGGGGCCGATCCGTCCACGCCGGCGGCACACGTCCCGGACGAACCCGCCGGAGCGGACGCACGCCCCGAGCAGGTCCGCTTCGTCCGCGGGCAGCGCCGCGAGGATGCCCGGGTGCCGTCCAGCCGGGGCGTACAGCGCCTCCCAGGTGGCTTCCATCAACCGCGGGTAGTCAACCGACATCGTTCAGCAGGCTCCCGAAGTGGCGTCCCAGGACGGCCCGGCTGGCTCCCCGGGCAGCCAGCCGGGCAGCCAGCGGGGCAGTGCCGACGCCAGCTGGCAGATCGTGTGCACCAGCTCCGCCCGGGGCATCAGCTCACACTCGGCCATGAGCGCACGCAGGTTCCTCGCCCTCGGCACCAGCCGTGCGGCCAGCTCCCAGACCCCCGGCGAGACCGGGACGGTGTGGAAGTCCTCGAAAACCCGTTCCCCGCCCGGCAGTATTCGTTCGACCAGGCCGGCAAGGCGAATTTCGACGACCCGCTCCCAGCAGAAACTGTCGTCCGCCGGTTGCTCGAGCGGACGGCCCTGCTGGCGGCGCAGCCCGTAGAGGTGACCGACGTCGATTGTGACCAGAGCACCGCTCCGCTCGACGATATCGGCCAGCAACTCGAGGATATCGGCGTTGCCCACGACGAACGGGTAGGGCGCATTCCCGATCGCAATCGGCCGGTCAATCACATCCTGGGCCTGGCGAACCCGTGACACGCACCAGTCGACGGCTTCGGGTACCAGCGGCATCGGCAGCAGATTATTGATCAGCGCTTCACCGCCGCGCACCCACATCGCCAGATCCGTGGTCACCCACGCGACGTCCAGCTCGTGCGCACGCCGGCGCAGCGCCCGCAGGACGGAGGTGTCCAGCGGCTCCGTACCGGCGAGGTCGAGGTCCATGGGATGCAGGGTCAGCGCCAGCCCCCGGCCACCGAGCAGCTCCCGCGCATACTCGGCGAGGTCGGCCTGATCGGACAGAATCCCCAGGCTGTAGTAGCGGACGGGGGCGGCCGACCCGGCGGCGACCACGGCCGCGAGCCTCGCCGCCACGTCGTCGGCCACCATCGCGGCAAGATCTAACTCAGTGCTGGCCTCACAGCTGAACTCGACGCCCCGCGGCGCGGATCCGCCCCCCAGCGCCCGTGCCACCGCATCATCGGCAGGGGCGTCGCGGGCGGGGGTGTCGCGCACGATCGCCATCGGGGCCTCCACATCGGAACGGCGTCCCCCTCGGAACGGCGTCGCCCACATCGCTGCCACCCGCGGGCACAGTTACAGTCCAGACGAACTCGAATGGATTGAGGCTAAGACCCCATACACGGTCATGACAAGACCCGTGACGGTGTCTCAAAGGAATTCGCCGAACGCCGGGAACAGCCGGGTGAAAAAGGACTGCCAGTAATCCTTGTCCATTCGTTCTGCTGTTTGCCCGGCTGCTGTCTGCCCGGCCAGAACCCTCGATATCACGGTTCCGCCCGCGCTCCCGGCGCGCCCAGGACGGCTACCGGCTATGGTGCGGCGGATGAGGCCGGAGCTGCCGGCGGGACCGGCGTCTCGGCCAGGCCGATCCGGGCGTGCAGGGCTCGCAGCGGCCTGGGTGCCCACCAGTTGGCGTTGCCGGCCAACCGCATGAACGCCGGGACCAGCACCCCGCGGATCACGGTGGCGTCCAGGACGATCGCCAGCGCCGTGCCGATGCCGAGCATCTGCAGAAAGGTGACCGACGAGGTCGCAAAAGCCACAAAGGTCACCGCGAGCAGGGCCGCGGCAGTGGTCACAATCCGTCCGGTGCGGGCAAGACCGGTCGCGACAGCCTCGGCGTTGTCGACCCCGCGATCGTGCTCCTCCTTGATGCGCGAGAGCAGGAACACCTCGTAGTCCATGGACAGGCCAAAGGCGGTGCAGAACAGCAGCACCGGCATGGACGTGTCCAGCGGCCCCGGAAGGAAGCCGAGCGCCCCGGCGAGATGGCCGTCCTGGAAGATCCAGACGGCGGCTCCGAGCACGGCGGTCAGCGACAGCACGTTGAGCACCAACGCCTTGATCGGCAGCACCACGCTTCCGGTGAACAAGAAGAGCAGCACAAATGTGGCGAGCGCGATCAGCCCGATGGCCAGCGGCAGCCGGTCCGCGATCGTCTGCTTGCCGTCGACGAGTACGGCCGACCGGCCGCCGACGAGCACCGACGTCCCCGCGGGCACGGCGGCTGCCCGGACGGCCCTGGCAATGTCCTGCCCTGCGCCGGAGGCGGGGTCGACCGCGGGGACCACCTCAAGGTAGGTGCGGGCGCCGACGGCGAACCGAGCGTCGGCGGGGCCAGCTGGCGCTGCCTGCCGGCCCGCGGCAAAGGTGCCGACCGCGCTGTTCACGCTGGCCACGTTCGGCAAGGCGGAAAGTTGACCTGCGTAGGTGGCCAATGCGGACCCGGCGGGGCTGGTTGAGCCCCCACCCGCCACGCCACCCGCCACGCCGGTCACGACGACGATCGTGGCCTCGGCGACGTCCGAGGAGAAGTCGGCCCGGATGATGTCACCGACCTGCCTGCTGGACGCGGTGTCACGCAGCACCCGGTCGTCCGGCCTGCCGAACGATACATGCAGGAAGGGGCTCCCGAGCGCGACAAGCAGTGCGATGACGGGTACGCCGACGATCACCGGCCGGCGCATGACCGCGGCGGCGATGGCGCGCCAGACCCGCGATTCGGCCGCCTGCCCCGAGCCGGACCGTGCCCGACCGACCCTGAACGCATTGACCCGCGGGCCGAGCAGCATGAGCATCGCGGGCACGACCACGATCGCGCTCAGCACCGAGAAAACCGTAACCGCGATGCCGGTGTAGGCCATCGACTTGAGGAAGAAGGGCGGGAACACCAGCATCACGGCGAGGGCCACGGCAACGGTGGCGCCGCTGAACAGGATGGTCCGGCCGGCCGTGCGCATGGTGGTCGCAACGGCATCGGCACGTTCCGACCCCGCCGCGAGCTCTTCCCGGAACCGGCTCACCATCAGCAGGGTGTAGTCGATGCCGAGGCCCAGCCCCATAGCTGTGGTGAGGTTGACCGAAAAGATCGAGACATCGGTGACGCTACCAAGGACGAAAAGGATGGCAAACCCGCCGAAGATGCCGACCACGCCGACGACCAGCGGCAGCAGCGCGGCGACGGCGCTACCGAAGGCCAGGACCAGCAGCACCATCGTGATCGGGATGGCCACCGACTCAGCCACGGCGAGATCCTTCGTGACCTGGCTGTTGATGTCCTTGTCGACGGTCGCCAAACCACCGGGAACAACGGAAACCGGACCGCCGCCGGCCGCGGCCTTCTCGTAGCCGGTCACAAGATCCTTGGCGCGGTCCTTGTTGACGACCAGGGCCACAACGAGCGCATGTCGGCCGTCCTTCGACCGTAACGCAGTGTCTCCGCCGTCCCAGTAGGAGATCACCCGATCTACGCCCTGCTCAGCGCCGAGCTCACGGGCGACCTCCCTGCCGGCGGTTGTCACCGCAGGGTCGTCTACCGTTCCCGACCTGGCCGTGACGAGGAGGAGCAGGTTGGGTCTGCCACCGAAGTATCTGTTCACCGCCTGTGCCGCCCGGGTGGACTCCGACCGCGGATCGTCGAATCCCCCGGTCAGCAACTTCCCGAACGCCCCGGCACCGACCACCGCCATAGCGGCCACGACCAGCAGCGCCACCAATATGATCATCCTGGGATGGCGGGTGACAACCCGCGCGAGACGTGCGAACACCGGAGAACCCCCACAGAGTTGCCATCACCGTCGAGCACAGTGTCTACATATGCCCGATTGCCGACGGTTCCGGGTCCCCGGCCGGCAGGCCCGCGAATGCCCGCGAGCTCGCGCCGGCCGATGACCACGCCCACGGTTGACTCGACGTGACGGTTTTATACCGAACGCGTACCTATCGCCAGTGACCGGCGAGAACACGGGAGCGTGACTGACGACCGAGGTGCCGTCCGTCGGAAAACTCCATCTTCCGGACAGAAGCCCACCGCGAAGGTCATCCTGACAGAGTGTCGATACACCGATGGCGGTCACGCACGGGGGCGTCAGACGAGCACGGCGGGCGCTCCGCGCTCGTGGGCGGTATTGCCCGCACAGGCATTGCCCGCACAGGCATTGCCCGCACAGGCATTGCCCGCACAGGCATCGCCCTCGCGGGCGCGGCTGTGCTCGTCCTGACCGGCTGCGGCACGACCGACGGCATCGGCTCGGGCCGTGCCGCGGGCACCTCGCCGAAGCCAGGCTCCGCGGCGGGCGCGGACACGACCGGGACCCTGCCGAACCTGGTCGGTAAGGGCCTCCAGTTCGCCCAGGACACCGCGCAGGCGGCTGGCTTCACCACGTTGACATCGCATGACGCGCTCGGCCGGGGCCGCGGCCAGTTCATCGACCGGGACTGGCAGATCTGCGACCAAACCCCCGCGGCAGGCAAGCATCCCGTCACCACCAAGGTCGACTTCGGCGTGGTCAAGCTCGACGAGTCCTGCCCAGCCGCGGGAACCGTGGACACCACCGTCCCGAGTATCGGCACGACCATGCCGAACCTCACCGGCCGCTCGCTGAAGGCCGTCATGCCGGCCTTCGGGCGGAACTCGAGTATCACGCTGCATGACGCCACCGGCGCACGCCGTGCGGTGGTGGTCGAGAGCAACTGGAAGATCTGCTCGACCTCCCCGGCCGCCGGTAGGCCCTACTCCCTCGGGACCCCGGCCACCCTCAACGTCGTCAAGGTCGAGGAAAGCTGCCCATGACGCCTGCCGATACGCGCGGGGCAGCCGCGCGGGGCTGGGCGGCGGCCGGCCACAAAGCAACAAGTGCCCACCGGAATACCGGCCGCCAGGTGAGACAGCGAGCGATCGGAAGTTCGCCCAGGGCCTGCCGGCACCGGATGGCGCCTTACGTCGTTGTCGTCGGCCCCGGTAGAACACCGCTACCGGGGCCTGCGCCGCCTCGCGACGCATCCGCCTGGCATCGGGCACACCCCGACGGACCTCCCAGATCAGCTTCGCCAATCCGGCCAGAACCCTGGCTTCCGGCGGCCACCGCTAGGCTGCGCAGTCTCACGTAAAGCACGCGATTGAGGACGGCACGTGCCACACAGACTGGGTGACGGCGTTACGCTGAAGACGCTGATCGGCCACGGCGCCATGGGCGAGGTATCGCGTCGATGACGACTGGCAGCACGCCGCCGGGAACGGACCTCCCGGGCCCGGGAGGAGACCCGTCACCGCTGGCACCATCCGCCGGGGCGGAGCCTGCGTGGGATGCGGTACTCACCCCGTTGACCCCGCAGGACCCCCTTGAGATCAGCGGGTATCTGCTCCGGGCCCGGATCGGCGAGGGCGGCATGGGAGCGGTGTACCTCTCCTACACCCCTGGCGGCCGGCCGGTCGCACTCAAGATCGCCCGGCCGGAGTTCGCCGCCGATCCCGCGTTCCGCCGCCGCTTCGCCACGGAGGTGGCGATCGCCCAACGGGTCCAGGGCCTGTACACCGCCCCGGTCATCGACTGCGACGCCAACGCCGCGCGGCCATGGCTGGCCACCGCCTACGTCGCCGCCCCCTCCCTCGCCGCCGTCGTCGCCCGCCAAGGCCCGCTGCCGGCGGAAACCGTCCTGGTGCTGATCGCCGGCGTCGCGGAGGCGCTGCAGTCCATCCACGCCGCCGGTGTGATCCACCGCGATCTCAAGCCGGGGAACGTCATCCTCGCCGCGGACGGCCCCCGCGTCATCGACTTCGGGATCTCGCGAGCGGTCGAGGCCTCCTCCGCGGCGATCACCCAGACCGGGGTACGGATCGGCACGCCCGCGTTCATGTCCCCCGAGCAGGTGCGGGGAAAGCCCCTGGCCGCGGCCGGGGACGTCTTCTCCCTCGGCTCCACCGCCTACTACGCGATCATCGGCGAGTTACCGTTCGGCGCGGACGCCGCCGTCTTCCACCGCATCGAACACCAACAGCCCGACTGGGAGCGCTGCCCGGAGCAGGTCCGCGGGGTCCTGGAACAGTGCGTGGCGAAGGACCCGGCGGCCCGCCCCACCCCCGCGGCACTGATCGAGCTGTGCCGGGCCGCGTCCACCGACGAACGCCTGCGCATCGGCGAAGGCTGGCTACCGGCCACCGTGACCGCGGAAATCACCCGGTACAGCATCACCCCGCCATCAGCGCACCCACCATCAGCGCACCCACCATCCCCGCCGCACCCGTACCCGCCGCAGCCGGCCCGGCCGGGGACGCCTCGGCCGGGGGTAGCACCCTCGCCATCCGCGCCGCCCGCACCAACACCGCCCGACCGTCCACGGCGCAATAGGACACCATGGCTCATCGGCGGGCTCAGCGCGGCGGCAGCGCTCGTGGTCGCGATCGTGCTTCTCACGGCCCTGAACAACACTCCGTCGGGCCAGCCGAACCGCGGTGGAGCCGCGACCGGATCGGGGGCCGGAAACACGTCCATCGGCAGTGAAACATCCACCACCGGCTCCGGCTTATCCTCGTCGAGCACGCCTTCGGCCGGTTCACCATCGAGCGCGCCCTCCTCGCCTGACTCGCCGACGGCCATCGTGCTGGCCCAAGAGCGGCTGCGTATGACCGACTCAGGTGACGGGGTCGACGTCGACGCGCTGCCGCTGACCGTCAACTTCGGTGGCTTGGGGGGGAGCTTCTATACGTACGCGGGACGCATCAGTGGTAATAGGCTCGCGCTGTGGTCCGCTGCTGGCGTACCAACAGCGGATGGATGCGCTTCCCAGCTGCGGACCCAACCGATGTCAGCGATCGACATCCACACCGGTCTGCGGTTCTGTGCGACAGGTAGAAGTTCCCGCCGTATCGCCGCAGGCGAAGTGGTGTCGTACGGCAACGGGGTCAGCCAGATCCAGGTGACCATCTGGGACATCCAGTTCAACGGCTGACAGCCCTAACTGTGGGTGCCGGAGTCGGCCTTAGCGGTGGAGTCGGCCGGAGCCGTAGCCTTGGCGGTGGGGGGCGGCCCGGAATCCGGGTCGGCGTAGGCCGCCACCGGTGGACAGGTGCAGAGCAGGTTGCGGTCGCCATAGGCACCGTCGATACGGCGTACCGGCGGCCAGTACTTCGCGGTGCGCAGCGAGGCGACCGGATAGGCCGCGACACTGCGTGGATACGGCCGCGGCCAGTCGTCGGCGACCAGCATGGACGCGGTGTGCGGGGCGTTACGCAGGGGGTTGTCGTACACCGGCCAGGTGCCCTTGCCGACCTGGTCGGCCTCCCGCCGGATCGCGATCATCGCATCGCAGAACCGGTCAATCTCGGCGAGGTCCTCGCTCTCGGTCGGCTCGACCATCAGCGTCCCGGGAACCGGGAACGACATCGTCGGCGCGTGGAAACCGTAGTCGATGAGCCGCTTGGCCACATCCTCCACGGTCACCCCGGTCCGCTTCGTCAACGGGCGCAGATCGAGGATGCACTCGTGCGCCACCAGCCCGTCCCGCCCGGCGTAGAGAATGGGAAAGCAGGACGACAGGCGGTGAGCGATGTGGTTGGCGTTGAGGACCGCCACGGACGTGGCCTGGCGCAGGCCGTCCGCGCCCATCAGGCGGATGTACGCCCAGGGGATCATCAGGATGCCCGCCGACCCCCACGGCGCGCCGCTGACCGGCCCGATACCGGTCAGCGGGCCGGCCTCCGGCCGCATCGGATGGTTGGGCAGGTAGGGCGCGAGCCGCTCGACCACCGCCACCGGGCCGACGCCCGGGCCACCGCCACCGTGCGGGACGCAGAACGTCTTGTGCAGGTTCAGGTGGCTCACGTCCGCGCCGAACATGCCGGGCTTGGCGAGCCCCACCAGGGCGTTCAGGTTCGCGCCGTCCACGTAGACCAGGCCGCCGCAGGAGTGCACCAGGTCACATGCCCGCCCGATCCCCTCCTCGTAGACGCCGTGTGTCGACGGGTAGGTCACCATGAGCGCGGCGAGCCGCTCGGAGTGCGCGGAGGCCTTGGCGGCCAGATCGGCCAGATCGACGTTGCCGTCGGTGTCGCAGGCCACCACGACGACACGCATCCCGGCCATGGCCGCGCTGGCCGCGTTCGTCCCGTGCGCGGAGGACGGAATCAGGCAGACGTCGCGAGCCGGCACACCTGGCGGGTTGTGGTCGTGATGGTAGGCGCGGATCGCCAGCAGCCCGGCGAGCTCCCCCTGACTACCCGCGTTCGGCTGGAGCGACACAGCCGCGTACCCGGTGATGGCGGTGAGCCACTCGGTGAGGTCAGCGATCAGCTCCAGATAACCGGCGGCCTGGTCGAGCGGGGCGAACGGGTGGATGTCGGCAAAGTCCGGCCAGGTCACCGCCGCCATCTCGGTTGTCGCGTTGAGCTTCATCGTGCAGGACCCAAGCGGGATCATGCCACGGTCCAGCGCGAGGTCCTTGTCCGCGAGCTGGCGTATGTAGCGCAGCATCGCCGTTTCGGAACGGTGCTCGTTGAACACCGGATGGCTCAGATAGCCGCTGGTACGCGACAGCTCCGCCGGAATCGCCTGGTCGCCACCGCGAGCGCTGCTGGTGCTGGTGCTGGTGCTGATGCCGGTGGCAGTGGCGCCGGCAGCACCGGCGGCGCTGTCCGGTTTCGATCCGGATACCATCACACGATCGGCTGTGGCCGCGGCGTCCGGACCCGGCATCGTGGGATTCGCGGGCAGCGGCAGCGCCGGGACACCGAACGCCGCCCACACGGCGTGTAGGTCCGCGTCCAGTGTCGTCTCGTTGCAGGAAACACCGACGTGGTCGGCGTCGACCAGCCGCAGGTTCAGCCCACCGGTGAGCGCCGCGTCGACGACCTGCGCGGCCCGCGACGGCACGAACGCGAGCACGGTGTCGAAGAAGTAGTCGTGGACGATCTGGACGCCGCCGGCGCGGAGCCCGGTGGCCAGGCGTACCGCGTGGTCGTGCACCCGTTCGGCGATCGCGGTCAGGCCGTCCGGACCGTGGTGAACGGCATACATCGACGCCACCACCGCCGGCAGCACCTGTGCCGTGCAGATGTTGCTGGTCGCCTTCTCCCGCCGGATGTGCTGCTCCCGGGTCTGTAGCGTGAGCCGGTAAGCACGATGGCCGTCCGTGTCCACCGACACACCGACCAGCCGGCCTGGCAACAAGCGCTCCAGGCCCGCCCGGACGGCGATGAAACCAGCATGCGGACCGCCGAAGCTCATGCCCATACCAAACCGCTGCGTGCTGCCGACCGCGATGTCCGCGCCGAGCTCGCCCGGTGGCGTGAGCAGGGTCAGCGCCAGCGGATCGACCGCGACCGTGACGATGATCCCGCGGTCTCGTGCCTGCTCGAGCACGGTTCGCGGATCTCGCACCGCGCCCTCGGCGCCCGGGTAGGCAAGCAGGACGCCGAACGCGGACTCGGCCAGCTGCTCGGGCAGGACGGTTGACAGGTCCGCGACCACCACGTCGATGCCGAGAGCTTCGGCGCGGGTACGGACCACCGCGATCGTCTGCGGCAGCGTGTCCTCGTCCACGATGAACCGTGGGCCGAGCCCCTTGGCAGCCCGGCGGGCGAGCTGCATGGCTTCGGCCGCGGCCGTCGACTCGTCCAGCAGCGAGGCCCCCGCGACGGCCAGGCCCGTCAGATCAGTGATCATCGTCTGGAAGTTCAGCAACGCCTCCAGCCGTCCCTGGGAGATCTCCGGCTGGTACGGCGTGTACGCGGTATACCAGGCCGGGTTCTCCAGCACGTTGCGCTGGATCACCCCGGGCAGCACCGACGGATGGTACCCAAGGCCGATCATCGATGGCACTCGGCGGTTACGGCTGCCCAGCCGCCGCAGCTCCGCGAGCACCTCCGGCTCGCTCGCCGGGGGCGGCAGGTCAAGCCCGCTGTCGCGAATCACCTCCGGCACGGCAGCCGTGGTCAACGCCTCCAGGCTGGGGTAGCCGAGCTCCGCCAGCATCGTTTGGCGCTGATCGGCATCCGGACCGATATGGCGGTCCACGAATGTGATCGTCTCGCCGCCGGCCGGCCCGGCCGGATTCGCGGCGGGCCGCGCCGTCCGCGCCGCTACCGGCTCGGGCAACACCGGCTCCGGTGCCAGGGAGACAGACGACGGGATGGCTGATCCCGCCACGGTGGCCGGCAGCTTGCTGAGCGTCCCATCACCGACACGCTCCGGACCGCCACGATGGCCGGTGCGGCTGCGGCCAGCACCGCCGCTGTGGTTGCCGCCGGCCGCGCCACCGGGCGTACCGCGGTCAGCGCCACGGCCCGCACCGTTACGTGCTGGGGACGGACCACCTGCGGATGAGGGAGAGTTCGTGTGCACTGTCGAAACGCTCCAGAGGTCGGGCAATCCGGCGGACCCGCCGGTCGCGGCTGGCCTCCCCCCTCTGTACATCTGCCTGAGAGTTTCACCTGCCGCGGTCGGTCCGTGGACCGGTGCGGCTGGCTTTCACCGTCGGCGGGAGGCCTGTCGGCATCCACTTTCCAGAGCTGCCTGGCCCGGCGGTCGCCTCAGCCTGAGAGTTTGTGGGGAGATCTTGCTCCTTCGGCGCCACGGGCACGGACTGGCGTGCCGTGGGCTCTCCCGCACGGGTGTGAGCGGCGTCGATATACGGTTATGTGACCATTCTGTAATTAGGGTGACCGGCAATAGGGGATGCGGTGTCGCGGGGCTGGGGCACGCACCTCGCCGCATCGCTCCCCGTCCGTCGCTCCCCGTCCATCGCTGCGCGATGCACGGGTACCCCGGCTCGTCAGTCACCACCCAGCACCAGGGTGACTCCCTCCGCCGCCTTGCGCCGCACGCACCCCAACCCCGCTCCTTGATCCACACCCCCATTACCGGGCGCTCTTAGTCGATAGTCGATCGGTTAGGCAGCCAGCCCGATCCTAGGGTTTCCAGCGGCCCGCCGCCAATGTCAGTCGTGACAATCCATAAAAAATGGTACATATTTTGCACTTCAATGACTTGAGTAAGAGGATCTGACAGTCGGGCATTCGATCAGACAGCGGCGTCCGGGTGGATGGATCACGAGGTAACGGAGGGATGCACCCTGTGTTGGGCGTCGGCCGACGACAACGACCGGCAACGCCGACCGGGCGGCGCGAGCCGGACATTTTACCGGGCTGAACCGCGGTTCAGCTCCGCTACGGTCGGGATGAGGTCACCGATAGTGGCGTAGTCGACCGCGACAAACGTCGGCAACCGCCCATGCGCACGCTGGCACGCCCCTATCTGATCAAGCAGGGATGCCCGGCGGTTCACCACTGCCGCGTCAGCCCGGCTGCTCGCGGTCCGGGTAATCCAGTGATTGATGAGAATGATCGCCGGCTTCCGCTCGCCGCGCCCGAAGGAGCAGGTGAAACCG
>NZ_CAKJTO010000068.1:0-29004 GCF_917627405.1 Protofrankia sp. Cj5 | reverse complement strand
CCTCGGGTTGGTAATGCAACTGCAACGATCCGTCGTCGAACGCGGCGCACAGGGCCGGGACGAGGTTCAGCTCGAGCGCGGTCACAGATGTCTCCAGACGCCGGGATGAACGGGTCGCCGGTACCCATCGCATGTCAGGCTGAGCTGACCATGCCCGCCACCTGATCGACGTCGGGATGGTCTAGCCAAATTATGCGGGGATCGCGGCGAAACCACGACCTTTGTCTGCGGACGAATCGGCGCGTCGCGGCAATGGTCGCGAGCCGGGCGGCTTCGCTGGATTCGATCTCGCCATCCAGCCACGCCAGGACCTGCGCGTAGCCCAGGGCGCGTGAGGCGGTGCGTCCTTTGCGCAGGCCCAGACCGGCGAGCGTCTGGACCTCTTCGACCATGCCGGCAGCCCACATCGCCGCCACGCGGTCGGTGACTCGGATATCAAGGTCATGATGGTCGAGGCCGATCTGGACGACGTCATAGACCGCGCGGTGTTCCGGTAGGGAGGCGGCGAAGCCGCCGGTGAGCTCCAGCACTTCCAGCGCGCGCACGATGCGGCGACCATTGCTGGCCAGGATGGCGGCAGCCGCTTTCGGCGCCCGCGCGGTCAGGTCGGCGTGCAACGCGGCCGCCCCACGTTCGGACAGTTCCTGTTCAAGGCGCGCGCGTACCGCCGGGTCGGTGCCGGGAAACCTGAGGTCGTCGATGACAGCCCTGAGGTAGAGCCCTGAGCCGCCGACGAGCACCGGGGTCCGGCCGGCACTGAGCAGATCGTCGATGACGGTTCGTGCTCTGGCCTGGTAGGAGGCCACGTCGGCGGTATGGGTGATTTCCCAGATGTCAAGCAGATGGTGCGGGACGCCTCTGCGCTCCCGCGTCGGTACTTTGGCTGTGCCGATGTCCATGCCGCGGTAAAGCTGCATGGAGTCGGCATTGACGACCTCACCGCCGAGTACGGCGGCAAGGTCGATCGCAAGTTCGCTTTTGCCGGCCGCCGTCGGCCCGACGACCGCCACCATGCGTCCGGCTTTCTCCCGGTCGGCACAGCCAGCCACGATCAGACCCGGCGCAGAACCGCGACGATCCGGCCGAGGATCGCCGCCTCGTCACCCGGAATATCGGCATAGGCCGGGTTCTGCGGTTGAAGCCATGCATGGCCATCACGGTGACGCAAGGTCTTGACCGTGGCCTCACCATCGATCATTGCGGCGACGATCTCGCCGCTGTCCGCGACCGGCTGTTGCCGGACGACCACCCAGTCCCCGTCGCAGATCGCGGCATCGACCATGGAATCCCCGACAACGCGCAGCATGAACAGGGTGCCCTCGCCGACGATTTCGCGGGGAAGAGGGAAGATCTCCTCAACCGCCTGTTCGGCAAGAATCGGTCCGCCCGCCGCGATGCGGCCGAGGACGGGTACGTAGGCCGCGTCGCGATGGCCGTCCGACGGGACCACCGATCCGTCGGCACCGGCAGCCGGCATCGCTGGTGCCCCGAGACGGAGGCTGTCGCGTGCCGCCGGGCGGACCGGTGCGTCCGCGGAAAGTACCTCCATGGCCCGCGGGCGGTGGGGGTCACGCCGTAGGAAGCCCTTCTCCTCCAGCATCCTGAGCTGATGCGCGACGCTGCTTGTGCTGGTCAGCCCGACCGCTTGGCCGATCTCGCGCACGCTGGGGGGGTATCCGCGGCGCTCGACGGCATTGCGGATCACCTCCAGCACCTTGCGCTGGCGGGGGGTCAGGCCCGACGCGTCCGCCGGCCCGTCCGGCAGGTCGCGCACGCTGCCGCGTGGTGGCCGGCCACGTCGGGTGCGGTTGGGGTCGGTGGTCATACCTGCCGTTCTCCTTCGTTTCGCGGTCGTGGCAGACTCCGCTCCCGGCGGACCCAGTGGTTTTGCCAGGAACCGGCGCTGGTGGTCACAACCGACATCTCATCGGTACGACCGTAACTGCCGTGACCGAATTTCTCAAACGTCTGTTCGAGCGTGTCGTGGCGATTCCGTCGGGGTCGTGCGGTAGAAACTCGATCGGGAGTTCGATCGAACGGATGTTCGTTGTTTGCGATCTCGGAGGTTGAAGGAGTGTGTGGTGGAGAGGTCGGCTGAGCCTCCGCTGAGGTTGACCAGGAGGGGTCGGGCGGTCCTGGTCGTCCTCGTCGCGGCTGTCTTCTGTCTGGTCCTGTCTCTCGCGCGGGTGACCTCGTTGGCCTCGTCGCGTGGGGGTGGCGGGCCGGCGCGTGTTCATGTGGTCCAGTCCGGGGAGACCCTGTGGGGGATAGCGCGTGGGCTGGCGCCCGAGGGTGACACCCGGGTGGTTGTGGCGCGGCTGGCCGGTATGAATCAACTCGGCACCACCGATCTTGTTCCGGGCCAGGCGCTTCGCCTGCCCTGACCGTTGGACACGCCGGCGGGTTTGCCAGGTCGTGGTGGCTGACTCTATCGTCCACCACAACATGTGGTAGTTACGAAGGTGTAAGTCATCAAGATTTTGGGGGATCGTCCGTGCGATGCCCGTTTTGTCGACACCCGGACAGCAGGGTTGTCGACAGCCGCGAGACCGAGGAAGGTGCCGTGATCCGCCGTCGGCGATCGTGCTCGTCCTGCGGCCGCCGGTTCACGACGATCGAGGAGGCATCACTGCGGGTCATCAAACGCAGCGGGGTCACCGAGCCGTTCAGCCGCGCGAAGGTGGTGGCGGGGGTACGCCGGGCGTGCCAGGGCCGACCGGTGGAGACGGACGCGCTGGCCCAGCTTGCTCAGTTGGTCGAGGACACGCTGCGTGCGTCCGGAGCGGCCGAGATTCCCTCGGACGAGATCGGCCGAGCGATTCTCGGCCCACTGCGAGATCTTGACGAGGTCGCCTACCTGAGGTTCGCCTCGGTGTATCTGGCCTTCGACTCCCTGGCGGACTTCGAGACCGCGATCGCCGGTCTTCGGACGCAGGCCAGGTAGTTCACCAGCTGGTTACGGCGTGTTTCGGAAGTCGTCGTTCGATCAGGGAGCCGCGTCCAGGTGGCTGCCGAAACACGCCCTAGTCGCCGCCCTAATGCCG
The DNA here is from genome assembly GCF_917627405.1 of Protofrankia sp. Cj5. NCBI lineage: Bacteria > Bacillati > Actinomycetota > Actinomycetes > Frankiales > Frankiaceae > Protofrankia > Protofrankia sp. Cj5. The sequence goes on along the minus strand of NZ_CAKJTO010000068.1, from coordinate 25,960 downwards.
TATCCGCCAGACGAGGAGCGCCATGACCGAGACCCGCGGCACGAAGTCGACCCGGCCCGCTGGTAAGACCACCGGCCTGAAAGTAGGACGTGTCTACACGTCGCCCGGCGTACATCCCTACGACGAGGTCACCTGGGAGCTGCGGGACGTCGTGATGACCAACTGGCGGGACGGTTCGGTCAACTTCGAGCAGCGCGGGGTGGAGTTCCCTGACTTCTGGTCGGTGAACGCCACGAACATCGTCACGAGCAAGTACTTCCGCGGCGCGTTGGGCGCTGCCACGCGCGAATGGTCACTGCGCCAGCTCATCGACCGGGTCGTGCGCACCTACGCGGCCGCCGGGCAGCAGAACGGGTACTTCGCGTCGGAGACCGACGCCGAGGTCTTTGCGCAGGAGCTGACCTGGATGCTCCTGCACCAGGTCTTCAGCTTCAACAGCCCCGTGTGGTTCAACGTCGGCACCTCGGCACCGCAGCAGGTCTCGGCCTGTTTCATCCTGTCCGTCGACGACACGATGGAGTCGATCCTCAACTGGTACCGGGAAGAGGGCCTGATCTTCAAAGGTGGCTCGGGTGCCGGGCTGAACCTGTCACGCATCCGCTCGTCCAGGGAGCTGCTCTCCTCCGGCGGTACCGCGTCCGGCCCGGTCAGCTTCATGCGTGGAGCCGACGCCTCGGCCGGGACGATCAAATCAGGTGGCGCGACCCGGCGAGCCGCGAAGATGGTCGTGCTTGACGTCGATCACCCCGACATCGTCGACTTTGTCGAGAGCAAGGCCCGTGAGGAGAGCAAGATCCGAGCGTTGCGGGATGCCGGCTTCGACATGGACCTCGGCGGCCGTGACATCGTCTCGGTGCAGTACCAGAACGCCAACAACTCGGTTCGGGTGACGGACGAGTTCATGCGGGCGGTGCTCGACGGCACCGACTTCCACCTGCGGGCCCGGATCGACGGGCGGATCATCGAGACCATCGGGGCGCGGTCGCTGTTCCGTACCATCGCGCAGGCCGCATGGGACTGCGCGGATCCCGGGATCCAGTACGACGACACGATCAACGACTGGCACACCTGCCCGGAGTCCGGCCGGATCAGCGCCAGCAATCCGTGCAGCGAGTACGTGCACCTGGACAACTCCAGCTGCAACCTGGCCTCGCTGAACCTGATGCGGTTCCTGCGCGACGATCTGACCTTCGACGCGGAGGCGTTCGTCGCCGCCGTCGAGCTGGTCATCACCGCGATGGACATCTCGATCTGTTTCGCTGACTTCCCGACCCCGGAGATCACCCGGGTGACCCGGGCGTTCCGCCAGCTCGGGATCGGCTACGCAAATCTCGGTGCGCTGCTCATGGCGACAGGCCGCGCGTATGACTCCGAGGGCGGCCGGGCAATGGCTGGCGCGATCACCGCGCTGATGACCGCGGCGGCCTACCGGCGCTCGGCGCAGCTCGCGGGCGTCATGGGGGCGTACGACGGCTTCGCGCGCAACGCTGAGGCCCATCGCCGGGTGATCCGTAAGCACGCCGCCGCGACGGACACGGTCCGCAACGCCGGAGCGGATGATGCCCGGGTGCTCGCCCTGGCCGCCGCTGAATGGGCCCGTGCGCACGCCTTGGGCGAGAAGCACGGATGGCGTAATGCGCAGGTCAGTCTGCTCCCTCCGACCGGCACGATCGGGTTGGCGATGGACTGCGACACCACCGGCATCGAGCCCGACCTCGCGCTGGTGAAGATGAAGAAGATGGTGGGCGGATCGAGCATGCGGATCGTCAACCAGACGGTTCCCGCCGCGCTGCGGGCTCTCGACTACGCGGAGGAGACGGTCGAGGCGATCGTCGAGTACGTGGCCGAGCACGGCCATGTCATCGACGCCCCGGGCCTGCGCCGCGAGCACTACGAGGTGTTCGACTGCGCGATCGGCGAGCGGGCGATCAGCCCCATGGGGCATATTCGGATGATGGCGGCGGTCCAGCCGTTTCTGTCCGGAGCTATTTCGAAGACTGTCAACATGCCGTCCTCGGCGACGGTCGAGGACGTCGAGCGGATCTACCTCGAGGGCTGGCGGCTCGGGCTGAAGGCCCTGGCCATCTACCGGGACAACTGCAAGGTCGGCCAGCCGCTGTCCGACCTGCGTGGCGCGAGGAGGTCCGCGGGAGCGGTTGCGGGCACCGGCACGGCGGCCGCGCTGGCTGTCGGCGGGCCGCCGGAGGAGTACCAGCCCGTCCGTCGCCGCCTACCGAAGATCCGGCCTTCCCGGACGGTGTCCTTCTCCGTCGGTGGCGCGGAGGGCTACATGACCGCCGGGTCCTATCCCGATGACGGTCTCGGCGAGGTCTTCATCAAGATGTCGAAGCAGGGCTCCACCCTGTCAGGTGTCATGGACGCGTTTTCCATTGCGATCTCGATCGCGCTTCAGTACGGTGTCCCGCTGGACGCCTACGTCCGCAAGTTCATCAACATGCGTTTCGAGCCGGCCGGCATGACCGACGACCCGGATGTCCGGATGGCGCAGTCCGTGATGGACTACCTCTTCCGCCGCTTGGCGCTGGACTACCTGCCCCAGGAAACCCGCGCGGAACTCGGTGTGCTGAGCGCCCAGGAGCGGGCGCGTCAGCTCACCGGGCAGTATGGCGGGCCGGGCGCGGTGGACGTATCTGATGCTCTCGTGGAGCCGGCGTCGGCGTCGGCGTCGGCGTCAGTAGCGTCAGCTCCGGAGCCGGTCGACACGGTCGGCGCCGAGCTCTCCACTGACCGGTTGACCGGAGCTGACCCAATGACGGAGGCGCGGCAGGCCGGACACGAGCATGCCTTCCCGGTTGTGCGGTCGATGGTCCAGCTGCGGGGCTCGTTGCCGGCGGAGGTCCCGGTGGGAGAGTCGCTGTCGGCGCAGAACGCCGTGGACGCGCCGCTGTGTTTCACCTGCGGGGTGACCATGCGGCCGGCCGGTAGCTGCTACGTGTGCGAGCAATGTGGCTCCACCAGCGGCTGTAGCTAGTGGTCGCCGCCGCGCCCGCGGTACCACTCTCGAATTCTGATCAACGGACCCCTGTTTGGCGCGAATGGTCACTGCGCGGCGGGTGCGGCGCCATACCGTAACCACCCTTATGGGTTTCGATGGAGGTTGGTGCTGTATTGGCGATTTGTTGTTCCTGGGCTCGGTATTGACATCGTGGCCGCGGAGACCTGAAGAGCGGGCCTGAAGAGATAGTTAGTTATTCGCGACACACCGGCCGGTCCGCAGGGTAGTCTTCGCGACAGCGGGTGCGGCGTCCCGAGAGCGAGGGTCTACACTGCTTCGTAGACCCGGCGATCGCTTACGTCCGGTTGTGTCTGAACGCGGAATGGGAGGGACGCCGTCAGGCGTTGCCCATACGTGCAAGCACCAAGACCCGCCACCCGCACCGACCTTCGGATCTGCTACTGATGACGCTGCCTGCCCTGGAACTTCATGAGCGCCCCGACGAGCCGCGTACGCGTGCCACAAGTACGCGGCGCACCCGTCGGTCGGCCACTCCTGCACGCACGGTGCCCGGCCGTGGCCTGGCCGCCGTGCCCGATGATACCGACGAACTCGACGTTACTCAGGTCGCCGAGCTTGTCGCGCGTGGGCGCGAATCCGGCGAATTGAGCCGCGCCGAACTTCGCGAAGCGCTCGAGACCGCTGACCTCGGTCTTGAACTACTTCCCGTTCTGACTGCCCGGTTGACAGCCCTTGGCGTCGAGGTTCTCGACGAGGAGGAGTCAACAGGTGGAGCACCGGCTGCCCGCGCAACCTCGGAGCATGCCGGAACGGCCGATCTCGTGCGCATGTACCTGCGCGAGATCGGCAAGGTACCCCTGCTCAACGCCGCGCAGGAAGTCGAGCTGTCCAAGCGGGTCGAAGCCGGCCTGTTTGCCGAGTACAAGCTGGACACTGACTCCGACCTGGAGCCGGCGCTGCGGCGCGATCTCGGGACCCTGGTCCGGGACGGGCATGCGGCAAAACAGCAGCTGGTCTCGGCGAACCTGCGCCTGGTGGTTTCGGTCGCCAAGAAGTACAGCGGTCGTGGCATGACCCTGCTCGACCTGGTTCAGGAGGGAAACCTCGGGCTGATCCGCGCGGTCGAGAAGTTCGACTACGCCAAGGGCTACAAGTTCTCGACCTACGCCACCTGGTGGATCAGGCAGGCGATCGGTCGGGCACTGGCCGATCAGGCCAGGACGATCCGGATCCCGGTCCATGTCGTCGAGCAGATCAACAAGATCACTCGGCTGCAGCGCCAGCTCGTCTCCACACTCGGTCGGGAACCGACTGACGAGGAGCTGGCTCTGGAGCTCGACATGCCGATCGAGCAGGTCGTCGAACTGCGCCGGTACGCCCAGGACACGGTCAGCCTGGAGACCGCGGTGGGCGACGACGGGGATTCGGTCCTCGGTGACTTCATCGAGGATGCGGATGCCACCTCTCCCGCGGACGCCGCCTCCTACGGCGCCATGCAGGACGAGATCGAGGGCGTGTTGAGTGGGCTCACACCGCGTGAACGTGAGGTCATGCGGCTGCGCTTCGGCCTCGCCGACGGCAAGCAGCACACGCTTGCCGAGGTCGGTAACCGTCTCGGGCTGACCCGTGAGCGGATTCGCCAGATTGAGCGCGACACCCTTCGCGAACTGCGTAAGCCGGCGGTCGCGAGCAGGTTGCGCGAGTTTCTCGACTGACGCATCCGGGGATGTAGCGCGTCCGGGATGTAGTGCGTCGTCGTGGTGGAGATCCCCTGCCCGGTCACCGGGCAGGGGATCTTTTTTTGGCGCGAAGGCGAGGGCTGCCGGCCGCCGCCGGTCAGCTGGCCGCGGGCGGGATGAACGGCAGCAACGCCTCGGGATTGGCGACCATGCCGAGGTTGACGGCCTGCTCCAGGGCTGCACCCAGCAGCAGGCGCCGAACCGGCACTTCCAGTTTCTTGCCGTTGTAGGTGCGGGGAATCGCGGAGACCTGTTCGACGCGGTCAGGCACATGCCGGGGGCTCAGCTCCCTTCTGATCGTCGTCAGCAGGGAGCTGATGAAGGAGTCGGCAAGCGTTCCGTTGTCGTCCAGCACGACGTACAGCACGAGCTCACCTGGCCGCTCGGCGGTCGAGGTATCGATGATCATGCTGTCCGCCACGCCGGGGATGCTGTCCAGCACCTGGTAGAACTCGGCGGTACCCAGCCGGACTCCGCCGCGCTTCAGGGTCGCGTCCGAGCGGCCATATATGATCATTGATCCGGTGGGGGTGATCCTGGCCCAGTCACCGTGGCGCCATACGCCGTGATAGGTCGAGAAGTAGGACGCGCGCAGCAGCGAGCCGTCATCGTCGCCCCAGAAGAAGAGCGGCATCGAGGGCATGGGCGCGGTGAGCACCAGTTCGCCGATCTCGTCGACGAGTTCCTTGCCGTCACCGTCGAAGATGCTCACCGCGCACCCGAGCCCGCGCATGGAGATCTCCCCGGCGTGCACTGCCAGCGTGGGCAGGCCCGCCGCGACCGCCGTGCACATGTCCGTGCCGCCGCTGACCGACGAGAGCATCAGGTCGGAGCCGACCGCGTCGTACACCCAGGCGTACCCGGCCGGGGACAACGGCGAGCCGGTGGAACCGATGGTACGTATCGCGGAGAGGTCGGCGATCTCCCGCGGGACGATGCCCGAGCGTTCACACGCGGCCAGCAGGCCGGGACTTGCTCCCAGGCAGGTGATGCGGACGGCCTCGGCGAGCCGCCACAGGGTCCCCAGGTCGGGGAACTTCGGGCTGCCGTCGAAAAGCACGACGGTCGCCCCGGTCAGCAGGCCGGACACGAGCAGGTTCCACATCATCCAGCCGGTGCTCGTCACCCACAGGAAGCGATCGTCAGGTCCCAGATCGAGATGGAGTACCAGCGACTTGAGGTGTTCCAACAGGATTCCGCCATGGCCCTGCACGATCGGTTTCGGGCGGCCGGTCGAACCCGAGGAGTACAGGATCCACAGCGGCGAGTCGAAGGGGACCCGGTGGAAGGCGGGGACCTGGTCATCGCAGCCGGCGAGCAGGTCCGCCCAGGAGATGACAGCCGGTAGGTGGGCCTTGTGGGCACGCTCGACGGCATCCGCGGCCAGGTATGGGATCACGACCATTGCCCGCAGGTCTGGCAGACGGTCGGCCACGCCACCGAGCGCGCCGAGCGTGTCAAAGGACTTTCCGCCGTAGGTGTAGCCGTCCACCCCGATGAGTACCGTTGGGGTGATCTGAGCGAAACGGTCGGCAATGGCGGAAGACCCGAAATCCGGGGAACAGCACGACCAGACCGCGCCGACGCTGGTCGCGGCGAGCATGGCCACCACGGCATGGACGCAGTTCGGCAGCACGGCGCAGACCCGGTCGCCGGGACGCACACCCAGGCGCCGCAGCCCCGCCGCGGCCGCCGCGACCTCGCGGCGAAGTTCGTCCCAGGAGACCACGGCGGTGGTCGAGTCCTCGCGGACGGCGATCACCGCGGGTGCGGGGCCATGTCGCGTTAAAGCGTTCTCGGCATAGTTCACGCGGGCGGTCGGGAACCACTGAGCGCCCGGCATCCGGGCGTCGGCAAGGGCAGGGCCGTCCCCGCGCTCGCCCTCGACCGCGCAGAAATCCCAGATCGAGTCCCAGAACCCGTCAAGGTCGTCCACCGACCACTGCCACAAAGCCGTGGCACCGCTCAGCTTCCGGTCGCGTTCGGTGGCCAGCCAGTCCAGATAGGCGGTGACCCCGGCGGCGCGGACCCGCTGCGGAGATGGCGTCCACAACCGCCGTCCCGCGATATCCATCCTGGGCCCGGCATCTGGCGCAATCTCGTGTTCATCATCGTGTCCAACAGCCACGGACTCAGACCCTAACGAATACGGGAGGCCGAAATGGTCCACTCGACGGCCGGGGTGCGTCGAAAAAATCACGCCGTGCGACCAGCCGCCGCCTTTGGCCTGGTTGGCCTGGTCGGCGGGCCTGGCCGGAGTGGCCGGAGTGGCCGGACTGGCCGGACTGTGCCGCTGGCGACGCCGCGTCCCCTATTGCCGGTCGCTCGTGGAGCGCCCGGCAATAGGACTGTCCGGCTCGCGGCCTTGCCAGCAGCCACCTGGACGCGGTTCCCTGATCGAACGACGGCTTCCGCAACACGCCGTAGGGTCGAATCATGGGCAGTGCTTCGCGGCCGAACGGTTCCGCTGACGGTGGTGATCCCGGGCCAACACTGGTCATGTGGGATTCCGAGCTGGCTGATTACGGCTTCGGGCGCGGACACCCGCTGCATCCCGTGCGGCTCGAGCTGACCATGGATCTCGCCGCGCGTACCGGCGTGCTGGACGGCCCCCAGGTGGCGGTCCGGCCGCCTCAGCTCGCCACGGATGACTTGATCGAACTTGTGCACGATCCCGCGTACGTGCAGGCGGTGCGCCAGGCGCCGCGGTACGCCGCGCGCGGATTGGCGACCATGTTCGGTCTGGGAACGCCGGACAACCCGGTCTTCGAGTCCATGCACACCGCCGCCGCTCGGATTACCGGTGGGACGCTGGCCGCGGCCGAGGGCGTGTGGACGGGACGGCACGGCCATGCCGTGGCTCCCGCGGGCGGGCTCCACCATGCGATGCGTCTCGCCGCCAGTGGGTTCTGCGTCTACAACGACCCGGCGGTGGCGATCGCCTGGTTGCTGCGCAACGGGGCCGCTCGGGTGGCCTACGTCGACGTCGACGTTCATCACGGTGACGGTGTCCAGACCGCTTTCTACGATGACCCACGGGTACTGACGATCTCCTTGCACCAGTCCGGCCGGACCCTGTTTCCCGGCACCGGTTTCCCGGACGAATCCGGGACAGGGGAGGCCAGCGGTATGTCGGTCAACGTCGCGCTGCCGCCGCGCACCGGAGACGCCGGATGGCTGCGGGCGTTCAGCGGGGTGGTTCCGGTGCTGCTGCGTGAGTTCGCCCCTGAGATCCTGGTCACCCAGCACGGGTGTGACACACATTTCCTCGATCCGCTCGGGGATCTGACACTGTCGGTCGACGGACAGCGTGCTTCCTACCAGGCCCTGCACGATCTGGCACATGACGTGTGCGGCGGACGATGGGTTGCCTGCGGGGGCGGTGGCTATGCGCTCGCGTCGGTGGTGCCACGCGCCTGGACGCACCTGCTGGCCATTGCCGGCCACGTGCCGCTGGACTGCTCGCGGTCGCTGCCGCAGGAGTGGCGGCACACGGCTGACGCCCGCGTGCGGGAGGCCACCGGCGCGGCCGTCGCTGGCGGTCCCACGCCCGACCGTTTCGGCGACGGCGTCGACATCGCCTTCCATCCCTGGGAGGCAGGCGAGGGTGATCCGGATGACCCCCTGGACCGGGCGGTGGCGGCCACCCGGCGAGAGATCCTTCCGCTGCATGGTCTCGACCCCCTCGTCGACAGATGAGTGACACCGTGCCGCCGAGCCATGACGACGGGATGCGGGCCGACGCCGGGGCGAGCTACCCGGCGAGGTGGGAGGCGGACGTCATCCTCGCCGACGGGGGTACTGCCCGGCTTCGTCCGGTCATACCTGGTGACGGTGAGCGGCTGCGCGCGTTCTGGGGCCGTCTGTCGATGCGCAGCATCTACTTCCGCTACTTCAGCGCACGCGGGCCGCTCACCGATACCGACATCCGGCGGATGACCGTTGTCGACCAGTGGGTGCGTGGGGCCTTGGTCGCGCTCATCGGGGACGAGATCGTGGCCATCGCCCACTGGGAGGGCGCACCGGCGCCGGCGGCCGAGCATGATCGGACGGATGCGGAGGAGCCGCCACCGGGGGCGCGGCGGCCGGCGTTGGCCGCGGAGGTCGCTTTTCTCGTAGAAGACGCCCACCAGGGACGCGGCCTCGGATCGGTCCTGCTGGAACATCTGGCGGCGGCGGCGTCCGAACGCGGGATCCGTCGTTTCGACGCCGATGTGCTCAGCGAGAACCGCCAGATGATCGGGGTTTTTCTGGACGCCGGTTACAGTGTGTCACGAGCGTGGGATAGTGGGGCGGTCCGGCTGTCCTTTGAGATCGCACCCACGCAGACCTCGGTGGACGTCATGCGTGCCCGTGAGCACCACGCGGAGGCCGCGTCGATCGTCCGGCTGCTGCACCCGCGGTCCGTCGCGGTGATCGGGGCTTCCCGGGATCGCGACGCGGTGGGGCACACGGTCTTCCGGCACCTGTTGGCCGGTGGGTTCGCCGGCCCGGTCTATCCGGTCAACCCCGCCGCGGCTGACGTCGGGGGCGCGGTCGCCTCGGTACGGGCGGTCGCCTCGGTGGCCGACATCGACGGCCCGGTGGACCTGGCCGTGGTGTGCGTGCCACCGCCTAACGTGCCCGAGATCATAGACCAGTGCGGCCGTAAGGGCGTCCGCGGTCTGGTGGTGCTCACCGACCTCGGCGACTACCAGGCGGAGATCGAGGTCACAGCCGCGGCCCGCGCATTCGGCATGCGCGTGGTGGGGCCGGCGAGCCTGGGCATCCAGAACCTCGCCACCGGGCTCAACGCGTCGTTGGCAGGCCGGATGCCCGCCCCTGGGCGGGTCGGCTGCTACTCACAGTCCGGCCCGCTCGGCGCGGCGCTGCTGGAGGCGGCGGCTGCCCGCGGGGTTGGGCTGTCCTGTTTTGTCTCAGCGGGTGACCGGGTCGACGTGAGTGGCAACGACCTTCTGCAGTTCTGGGAGGAGGATCCAGCCACCGACGTGGTCTTCATGCACGTGGAGACCTTCGGCAACCCGCGGAAGTTCGCCCGGCTGGCCCGCCGGGTCGGACGGCGCACGCCGGTCGTGGTGGTGACCAGCGGCCGCTCGCCCCTGGATGACGCGTTACTGCGCCAGACGGGCGTGATCAGGGTTGATCGGATCTCCCAGGGCTTCGATGTGGCGCTGCTGCTGACCGCCCAGCCGCTGCCGGCCGGGCGGCGGGTCGCGGTCGTCGGCGACTCCCGGGCGCTGGTCTGGCTGACCTGCCAGGCCGCGGAGGCGTCCGGGCTCGCGGTGGAGCGGATCCTGCTGCCGGGTGGCACCCCGCCCGAGACGTTCACCGAGGTTCTCATCGACGCGGCTGGCCGCGCGGACGCGCTGATCGCGACGGTGGTGCGGCTGGCGCCGGCTGAGCCCGGCCCGGTCGCGAGGGCGGTCGCGGCCGCCGCGAAGGTTGTCGACGTGCCCGTCCTCGCGACGGTTCTGGGCACCGAGGTACCACCGGATCTCGCTGGCGTGCCGGGTTATCCGTCGCCGGAGGGCGCCGTGGCGGCCTTGGTGCGGGCTGTCTCATACGCTGAGTGGCGCGCGGAGCCGGCCGGCTCGGTGCCTGAGATCACCCGGCGGGCCAAGGCGGCCCGTGCGCTGCTCGCCGGCGTTTCCGGTCCGCTCGACGACGACCGGGTGGCCGATCTGCTCGACTGTTACGGCATCGACGTCCAGCCGTTCAGCACGGTCACCTCCGCCGATGAGGCGGTACTGGCCGCGGAACGGCTCGGGTGGCCGGTGGCCCTCAAAGCGCGTGCCCGCCCGTATCGGCACCGCCCCGAGCTCGGTGGGCAGCGGCTCGACCTGTTCGGCCCGGCGGCGTTGCGGACCGCTTGGTCGTCGATGCTGGCGCGGCTCGGTGACGGGAACGGCGGTGACGCACAGCTCGCCGCCAATGGGTCATTCGTCGTGCAGCGGATGGCCCCGGCAGGGGTCGCGGTGGTGGTCGGTTCCCTCGAGCATCCGCGATACGGGCCGCTGGTGTCCTTCGGGCTGGCTGGGCCCGCCACCGATCTGTTGGGTGACCGTGCCCACCACATCCTGCCGCTCACCGACTCCGACGCGGCGCGGCTGGTGCGGTCGGTCCGGGCCGCCCCCCTGCTGTTCGGTTACCGGGGAGCGGAGACCGTCGACGTCGCAGCCCTTGAGCTGCTGCTCATGCGGGTCGCGCGGCTCGCGGACGACCTGCCGGAGGTGGCATCCCTCACGCTGAACCCGGTCATTGTCTCGAAGTCGTCGGTCACGGTGTTGTCCGCGGAGGCCGTCGTGGGCCGCGGGCTGCCCCGCGCGGACGCTGGGCCGCGCAAACTGTGGGCACCCACGCCAAAGCACGGACTGGACGACGCCAGCGGGTATGTCCATGAAGATGCTCCGGAGGTGACCGGATCCGCACGCGACGTCGGAGCTGTCCCGGGCCCGGGGACGCTCCATGGCGGAGCGTGTTCGTGACCGGGTGGCAACCAGACGATGGCCGGAAATGTCAGGGGTAGGGCATTGAGCACAACGTTGCCCCACCGTCCACAATCTTTTCCCATGACGACGCCGTTCCTCGAGGAGCCGTCCGGACCTTCGTCGGCTGGGTCGACCGGCGATCGGGCCGACGACGACGGTGATGGCGAGCCCCGCGGGCGCGGCCCAGCGGCTGGCGGCGAGGGCACGAACGGCGCGGCGGAGCCGATTGTCGAGCTCCTGACGGCGCTCGTCGCCCAGGCGCCGGTCGGTCTCGCCCTCTACGACACCGCGGGGCGTTATGTGCGGGTCAACGACGTCCTGGCCAGGTTGAACGGCCGCCCTGCCGCGGAGCACATCGGTCGCACCACAGCGGAATTGCTGGGGGACATCGGCCGCGAGATGGACGAGGTGCTTCAGCGGGTGGTCACCACCGGTGATCCCGTGGTGGACCTGGAGGTCAGTGTCGCGGCCGACGGCCCGCAGCCGCCGCGGACCTGGACTGTCAGCTGGTACCCGGCGACCGATGCCCGCGGCGCGCTGCTCGGCGTGGCCTTCGTCGCCACGGATATCACCGCGTTGAGCGACGCCCGTGGCGAGGCGGCCCGCGGTGAGGCCAGGTGCCAGGCGCTGGTCGAGGCTGTGGCCGCGGACGTCTTCCACACGGATGCCCATGGCGGCCTGGACGTCGACCTGCCGCGGTGGCGAGCGATCACGGGCCAGCGGCGTGCGGAGATCGTCGGATTCGGCTGGCTTGACGCGGTGCACGCCGAGGACCGCGACCGGGTCGCGCGGGCCTGGCGGCAGGCGGTCGAGCGGCGCGGCGTCTTTGAGACGGAGTTCCGCCTCGCCGGTGCGGACGGCACGGATCACATCCTCGCCCTGCGGCTCCTGCCGGTTACAAGCGATGATCATTTGGTCGAGTGGGTGGGCACGAGCCGTGACGTCACCGAGGCACGCGCGGCCGCCAGCGCCCACAGTGCGCTGGCGGCGCGTGCGCGGAGCGCGGCTGAATGGAACGAGCGCCTGCGGCTCGTCACTGCCGCGTTGTCGCGCGCGGTGACCGTCGACGAGGTGGCCACCGTCGTGCTCGAAGCCGGGCAGCAGGCCTTGGACGCGGCCGGCAGGGGGGCGGCGTTGGTCGACCAGAGCAGCGGCTGCCTGCGCTTCCGGTCCCTGCTCGGCTATCCGCCATGGTTCGTCAGCAGCTGGTCTGACATCAACCTGGGCGCGATCCACCCGCTGTCGGAGGCCATTCGAGGTGGTCGCGCGTTGTTTCTGTCCGGCCGGGCGGAACTCGCCGGACGCTGGCCCGTGCCAGCGCTGGTCGCGAGCGTCACCGATGCCGATGAGCACGCGTGGGCGGTACTTCCACTGGCTACCACCGACGCCCCGTTCGGCGCGCTGTTTTTCGGTTTCCGCGCGCCGCGCGAGTTCTCGCCGGAGGACCGCGCCTTCCTGACCGCGCTTGCCGACCAGTGCGCCCAGGCGTTCGAGCGCGCCACGCTGTTCGAGCGGGTTCTCGCCGAGGCACAGGCGAGCCGCCGGGCGGAGGAGATGGCACGGATCGCCGAGGGCGCCGCGCGAGAGGCAGGCCGCCGCCTGGAACTACTGGCCCGCGCGACCGGAGCGGTCTCGAGCGCGCTCGAGCCCGAGCGGGCTCTGCGGGCACTCACCGATGTCGTTGTCAGCGAGCTCGCTGATTCCTGCGCGGTGTATCTGCTGGGGCCGGCCCAGCCGGCCGGCTCCAGCCAAAGCGATCAGGACGAGCCCGTCGGGGCAACCGCCGTGCCGCCGGGTGCCCCGGTCCTGCGGCGGGCGGCCGCCGCTGTCCGTCCCGGCCTCACCCGGCTGCCGATGCCGCGGGCCCGTACCGGTCCGTGGCCGGACGACAGCCCGGTCACCCTCGCCGCGCTCACCGGGCACAGCCGTATCGAACCGCTGAGCGGCGCGTCGTGGTTGTCATCCACGGAGATGGCCCGCTGGATGCGGCACGTGGGGGCACACACTCTCGCCGCCGTGCCGCTGATCCTGCGCGGCCAGGTGGCGGGTGTGCTCAGCCTCATGGCAGCCGGGGACCGTGCGCCCTTCACCGGGGCGGACGTCGCGTTCCTGGAGGAACTCGCGGCGCGCGCCGCGGTCGCGGTCGAGCACGCCGAGCTCTATCGCCATAGCCGGGACACCGCGCTGACGCTGCAACGCAGTCTCCTGCCGTTGACCGTGGCCGAGCCTGAGGGGCTTGAGATCGCTGCCCGCTACGTGCCGGGCGTTGCCGACACCGAGGTAGGCGGTGACTGGTTCGATGTCATCGACCTCGGCGCGGGCCGGGTGGGGCTGGTCATCGGTGACGTCATGGGCCGGGGGGTCCGGGCAGCGGCGATCATGGGCCAGCTGCGGACCGCGGTGCGGACCTGCGCGCGCCTGGAACTGTCGCCATACGAGGTGCTGACGCTGCTGGACAGCATCGTCTGCGAGATCGACGAAGGCCAGATCGCGACCTGTATCTACGCTGTCGTCGAACCACACACCGGCCTGCTGACGCTCGCCAACGCGGGCCATCCGCCACCCCTGGTCGTCGCCCCGGACGGGCTGGTGTCGCGGCTCTACATGGAGGCCGGTACCCCGCTGGGCCTCGGCCGCGGTGACATCAGGGAATACACCGTCCGGCTGCACCGGGGAGCGTTGCTGGTGCTGTTCACCGACGGGCTGGTGGAAAGCCGGGATCGTGACATCGACACAGGGGTGTCAGACCTGGCGGCGGTGCTCTCGCGCCAGGGCGGATCGGTGGCCAGCCGGGCGGACCACGCACTGGCCGCGCTCGGCCGGGCGCAGGGCCACGACGACGATGTGGCGCTGCTGCTGGTCGGGCTTGCCGACAGCGACTCAGGCGGGGCGGCCCGGTTCGCCGAGATCGCTGTACCGGCGGGGCCGGCCGGTCTGGGCGAGGCCCGTGGGCACGCCCACGACCTGCTGACGGTGTGGTCGGTGGAGGCCGACATCACCGACTCGGTGGTGCTGTTGATGTCCGAGCTTGTCACCAACGCGCTGGTGCACGGCCGGCCCCCGCTGTCCGTGCGGCTGCGCCGGACCGCGTCGAGAGTGATCGTGGAGGTCGCGGACGGTGATCCGCGGCTGCCCCGGCGGCGTCATGCGGACTTTGACGACGAGGGCGGTCGTGGCCTTGAACTGGTATCCCTGATCGCTTCCCGGTGGGGGACACGTCCGGCCGGCTCGGGAAAGATCGTGTGGGCGGAGATCTCCGCTCCATTGTCACTGTAAGAGCGCCCGGCAAGAGGGGTGTGGATCAAGGAGCGGAGCTGGGGTGCGTGCCCTGGCCCCGCGACGCCGCGTCCCCTCTTGGCAGTCGCTGTAGGAGCGCCCGGCAAGAGGGGCGTGGATCAAGGAGCGGAGCTGGGGTGCGTGCGGCGCAAGGCGGAGAAGGGAGTCACCCTGGTGCTGGGTGACGACCGACGACAACGCGGCGAGGTGCGTGCCTCAGCCCCGCGACGCCGCGTCCCCTCTTGCCGGTCGCTCTAAGTAGTCGTCGGCGGCCGGTGGCGGTTACCGGCGAGGCCACCGGCTCGCCGATCCATCGAGAAGTAGGTCACCATCCACGCTGGCGCCGCGGCCCGGCCGGAGCTGCACCGCGATGCGTCGCGTACCGTGAGGCCCGTGGCGGATGCGGTGGTACGCCTGGACGCGGTAACTGTTGTACGGGACGGCGCTTTGCTGCTTTCCGACATCCACTGGAGTGTCGCGGACGGTGAGCGTTGGGTCATTCTCGGGCCGAACGGTGCCGGGAAGACAACCCTGCTTCAGGTGGCGGCGGGCCGGGTTTTCCCTACGCGGGGAACGGTGGACCTACTCGGTGATCGGCTTGGCGAGCGGGATGTCTTCGATGTCCGCGGGCGGGTGGGCCTGACAAGCTCCGCCGTGGCCGACATCCTGCCCGCGAGCGAACGTGTTGTCGACGTGGTCATGACGGCGGCCTGGAACGTGGTCGGCCGCGCCGGGGAAAAGTACAGCGACGTTGACCTGAGGCGAGCGCGGGATCTGCTGGTCCAGGTCGGGTGCAGAAATCTCGTCGAGCGGCGATACGGCACTTTGTCCGAAGGGGAGCGCAAACGCGTCCAGATCGCGCGTGCGCTGATGACGGACCCCGAGCTGCTGTTGCTGGATGAACCAGCGGCAGGGCTCGATCTGGGTGCCCGTGAGGCCCTGTTGAGACGCCTTACCCGGTTGGTCGCCGATCCGCTGTCGCCCGTGACGGTCATAGTCAGCCATCACGTCGAGGAAATTCCGCCGGGTATCACGCACGCCCTGCTGCTGCGCGCCGGCAGGGTGGTGGCGGCTGGGCCCGCCGGGGCGGTGCTGACCGGGCCGGAGCTGTCAGCGTGCTTTGGCATTCCCCTCGAGGTCGTGGCCGGTGGCGGTCGCTTTGCCGCGCGGATGACGCCTGTCTTCGACGCTCCGGCGCCTACCTCGACGTCCGCCTGAACAGCGACCGGCAACAGGACTGCCCGGCTCCGCGCGGCCGGGGCCTGAGCGCGGCCGGGGCCTGAGCGCGGCCGGGGCCGCTATCGACCGTCCTGTCCACGGCCGCTCCCGTCCCGTCCCGTCTGCCTACCGGGAACGGGCGTCGTCCAGCAGCGCCCACAGCCACCCTGGCCCGGCTGTGGCCGCGCCGATGGCCTTGACCCGGCCGCGAAGCTCCCGGTCACCGGTGACGACGAGAACCGGACCAGCCTGTTGACGGACCTGGTCGACCACGGCGTCGTCCCCCGAGCCAGCCGCGTGGACAACCAGCAGCCGGGGGATGGCTGGGTCAGGACCCGCCGGAACCCCGTCGCGGGCCATGCCTTCGAGAACGAGGACGACCTGGGCGGGTGGATCGTGGCGGCGTGTCCCCGGGTGGTTCGTGGCGGGGCCGCCCGCCGCTTGCGATGCGGACGTGTGCGGGAGGAGTACGGACGGCCAGAGCTCGGATAGGCGTTGGTGGAGGCGTAACGCGGCGCCCGCGCGGTCGCGCCACCATCCGTCCGGGCGTGCTCCTATCACATTTGCGGCATCGACGATCCATGTCCGCTCATCCATCGTGCTCCTCGCTCTCGACGCTCTACCAGACCGTGAATCGGATGAGCGCATCAGCGGCCTGTTCGTGGTGTAAGACATTCGCCGGTGTGGATCCTTGATGGCGTTGCGTCGCGCTCACTCTGCCTTCCGGACCGTGACGTCCTTGTCTGCGCAGACCACCGGCGTTTCGGATCGGAAGTCGCGATTCGCCGACAACCCATGATCAAAATTTATCCTGACAGTGGCCTGCGCACCTTTGGGTTGACGTGACTCACGTCAACCCGAGGACTCTTGTGTGGTGTCGATGACGCCGCTGAGAGGATGTCTGTGGGCGATGCCAGTCGCGCGTGTCCGAACCAGCCGTTACAGTTCTTCCTGATGACGTGGTAATACTAGTCTCGAGAGTTCCTGGGTTCGCTGACCTGAAGGAGAGTGGCATGGCGCAGAAGACCATCGTGTCGTTGATTGACGATCTCGATGGACACGAGGCTGATGAGACTGTTCGGTTCGGACTGGACGGTGCTTCGTACGAGATCGATCTGTCCGAGAAGAACGCCACCAAGCTGCGTGAGTCGTTGGCTCCGTTCGTTGGGGCGGCGCGCCGGTCTGGCGGTCGGGCAACTGCCGCTCGGCGTGGCCCGCGGGGCGCTTCTTCTCGCCGTACCGGGGGTACAGACCGTACCGCCGATATTCGCGAGTGGGCGCGCGCCAACGGTTACACGGTCAGTGACCGCGGTCGTATCGCTTCGAACATCGTCGAAGCGTACGACAAGGCTCACTGAGTGGCTCTCGGTCGCATTCGTCCAGCTAGCCAAAGGGTGCGTGATCATAGCTCTATTTCGCGCGACCGGAGGCCGTAACGGACGCGGTGCGACCGAGCAGTGGCCCATGGAGCGGTGGGGTGCAGCCGCGGTGGTGCCGGCATATAGAGGTCAAACCTCTGGTTGGTACCACTTGCGTCCTATATGGGGGTATGTGGCAACCGCTGTTTCCTGGGCGACAGGTTGAGAAGCCGACATCCTGTCGCCCAGGTCATGTGTGGCTTAGGCGGTCTGATGCCTGGCCATCCAGTTTTCTACCGCTGTAGCGGTACGGGGAAGAGCCTCGGACAGGTTGCGACGGCCGTCGGCGGTGACGAGAATATCGTCCTCAATCCGGATCCCGATCCCTCGCAGCTCAGGGGGCACCGTAATGTCGTCGGGCTGGAAGTAGAGGCCTGGCTCGACGGTCAGCACCATACCGGTTACGAGCGGGCCGTCGCGGTAGGTCTCGTCACGGGCCTGCGCGCAGTCATGGACGTCGAGTCCCAACATATGTGACGTTGAGTGCAGGGTATATCTGCGGTGTAGGCCTGCCTTCGGGGCTTGTGGGTCTTCGGCCAGCGACTCTTCAACGCTGACCGGAAGCAGCCCCCAGTCGTGTAGCGCCTCGGCTATCACCCGCATTGCCATCCGGTGGGGGTCGCCGAACTTTGCGCCCGGTCGCACCGCGTCGATTCCCGCCTGCTGGGCCCGCTGGACCACGTCGTACACCTGACGCTGCACGTCGCTGAAATGTCCGTCCACAGGAAGCGTGCGGGTGATGTCGGCGGTGTAAAGCGAGCGGGACTCCACGCCCATGTCCAGCAGGGCGAGGTCGCCGCGCCGCACCGGCCCGTCGTCACGGGCCCAGTGCAAGATGGTTGCGTGGTGGCCACAGGCCACAATCGATCCGTACCCGACATCGTTGCCGTCGACCCTGGCCCGCCGCCAGAACGTGCCTTCCAACCACCGTTCGCCGTTGGGCAGTGTCGTCGCGTGGCCTATCTCACGTACGCATTCGCAAAAGCCGAGCACGGTCGCGGCGACCGCGTTCTCCAGCATCGAGATCTCGTGTTCGTCCTTGACCAGCCGGAGCTCGGAGAGGGTCTGCGCCAGTTCCAGGTCCCGGTCGGCCGGGTTGGACACGGCTGGCGTGGACCTGTTCGGCTCGCTGGGGGAGTAACGCAGGATCTGGCGGTCCACCGTGGCGTCCAGGCCCCGTACGACTCTGGTCCTCGCCGGGGACAGCCGCGCCAGCGCGTCCGTTAGCTCGCGCAGGGGCCGGCATTCGATCTCGATGGCTGCCGATCTCTCCCGTATGCCCGGCCGCGGGCCTACCCAGAGCTCGCCGTAACGCCGGTCGGCGTAGAAGGCCGGGGACGAGCGGTCCGACCGGTCCGCGACATACAGCACAGCTTCATGGTCGCCGGCCGAGCTCGGCTGGAGAATCACGACGGCGTCGGGCTCATGACAGCCGGTCAGCCAGAAGAAGTCGCTTCCCGGCCGGAACGGGTAATCCGTGTCATTCGCTCGTACGCGGAGTCCGCCGCTGGGTATCACCAGTGTTTCGGCTGGGAAACGTGTGCTCAGCAGAGCACGTCGCTTGGCCGTGTACGGCGCCGCTTCATCACGCGCTGGTGTGACCGTGGGTACCGGCGCCCATCCGCTGGCCATAAATCGACGGAAGGCGGCTGGTGGCTGCTGATCGTGGCTGGCCATCCCGTCCGGATCGGCGCTGTCTGCCTCGGCCGTCGCCGGGGATGACGTGGCGGCTGACGCGCTGTCAGAAACAAGCGTATCGCCGGGGGGCGGGCTTTGGCCGTCCGCGCTGGTTGGCAATGTGGATCTGTCCGGGGAAGGCGGGGTTCCGCCCGACTGCGTACTCATAGTTCCAACGGTAGGCTGCGGCGCTCAAGGCGGGTAGCGTCGCAGGAGTGCCTGTGCCACCGGGTCCCATGGATGGTCTTCTTGTCGTCGATCTCACTCGGGTATTGGCCGGGCCGTTTGCCACGTTGATGCTTGCCGATCTCGGCGCCCGGGTCATCAAGGTGGAACGGCCTGGCCACGGAGATGACTCCCGATCCTACGGTCCGTTCATGGACGATCGGTCGCTGTACTTCGCCCGGGTGAACCGTGGCAAACAGTCAGTCGCGCTCGATCTGAAGGATGCCGACGATCACGCGACGTTACTATCCATCATCGACCGGGCTGATGTGCTGGTCGAGAACTTCCGGCCCGGCGTGATGGACCGCCTCGGTCTCGGCTGGACCGCGTTGTCGCGGCGCAATCCTCAGCTGGTATATGTGAGCATCTCGGGCTTTGGGCAGACCGGGCCGTGGCGAAACCGCCCTGCCTACGACGCGGTCGTGCAGGCCGCTGCCGGCATTATGTCGATCACCGGTTCACCGGCCGGCGAACCGGTGAAGCCGGGGGTCCCGATCGCCGACCTCGCCGCCGGGCTGTACGCTTTCGGCGCCATCGGGGCGGCGTTGCACGGACGGAACACGACCGGCCGCGGCACCTACGTTGACATCGCTATGTTCGATGCCTCACTGTCGCTGCTCGAAGGTGCCGCGTTGTCCTATCTCGCTACCGGGACAACTCCACCACGTATAGGTAACGCACATTACTCGATCGCGCCGTTCGACACGTTTGCGTGTGCGGACCGCAGCATTGTGATCTGCGCCGCGAACGACGCCCTCTTCAGCCGGTTGTGCCAGGCGCTGGATCGCGCGGATCTCGCCGCCGATCGCCGCTTCGTCACCAACAGCGCCCGGTTGTCGGCGCTGGACTCGTTCAAACGCGAAGCGGAAGACACCCTGCGTACCCGGCCTGCTGCCGAATGGCTCGCGATTCTGCACGAGGCGGGCATCCCGTGCGGCCCTATCAACGATGTCGCCGAAGCCGTCTCCTCGGACCAGGCCGATTTTCGGCACATGGTGGTGGAAGCCGGTGGCCTGCCGTTACCCGGCAATCCGGTGAAAATGCCCGAGTGGCCGGAGCCGTCGACCCGGCCCCCCGCTCCCACACTCGATGCGGACGGCCCGGCCATCCGGGCC
Source organism: Protofrankia sp. Cj5 (assembly GCF_917627405.1). Taxonomy (NCBI): domain Bacteria; kingdom Bacillati; phylum Actinomycetota; class Actinomycetes; order Frankiales; family Frankiaceae; genus Protofrankia; species Protofrankia sp. Cj5. Next base: position 5,827 of record NZ_CAKJTO010000068.1, on the reverse strand, counting down.
GAATTCAGCCGCGACCGATGATCGTGGGTGTCGTGAGCATGACACCTGGGCTGGGGAACGTTTCCGCGGCCGCGGAACGTCCACATGACTGGCGAAGGCGCCCCGGATGGTGGGGTGAGCGAGGGGGCGGGCTATGACGTGGCCTCCGGACGGGCAGGTCCAGCGCGCCGCGGGGTGGCCGGTTGGCGGTGGCGGGCAGCGGTCCGCGGGCGAGGAGGGTTCCGATGCCACCCCACCCACCCCGCCGCGACCACCGGCGTCCATCCCGCGCCGGCTGGTCACCGCCGCGGCGGGACTGCTCTCGCTGGTGCTCCTGCTCATATCCGGCGGCGGCTGGCTGGCGTTGCGGTACTACGACGGCAAGGTGACCCATGTCCCGGTGGTCTTCCCCGCCGCCGACCGGCGGCCGGCCGGCGCGGCTGGGGAAACCCAGAACATCCTCCTGGTGGGCTCGGACAGCCGCGCCGGGACAGCCGGTGAGTTCGGCGAGGTCGAGGGCCAGCGTTCGGATACGACGATCCTGGCTCATCTGGACGCCAACGGTTCCACCACGCTCGCCTCGTTCCCGCGGGATCTGTGGGTGACGATCCCCGCCTATACCGATAGCGCCGGGCACAAACACACCGCGGGCAGGTCGAAGCTCAATGCCGCATTCGCCCTGGGCGGACCGTCCCTGCTGATACGCACCATCGAGGAACTGACGAAAATACGTATAGATCATTATCTTCAGATCGACTTCGTCGGTTTCCAGCGGATGACCGACGCGCTCGGCGGGGTGACCGTGTGCGTACGGCCGCTGCCCAACGGGAGCAGGACCAATCTTGACGACAAGATGTCGGGGTGGCACGGCCACGTGGGCGACAACATGCTCAACGGCGAGCAGGCGCTGGCCTTCGTCCGGCAGCGCTACGGCCTGCCCGAAGCGGACCTCGACCGGATCCGCCGCCAGCAGCAGTTCATTGGAGTGATCTTTCGAGCGGCAACATCGACCAGCACGCTGGCCAACCCGGTCAGGCTGGCCTCGCTGATGGACGCGGTCACCTCGTCCATCAGCGTCGGTGACGACACATCGCTGGCGGACCTGGCGCCGCTCGCGGTCCGGCTGCGCGGCGTCGGTACCGGCGGCGTCCGCCTGGCGACCGTCCCAGCGTCACCCGGCCAGATCGGCGGCCAGTCGGTGCTGCTCACCGATCCCGGCAAACTCGCGTCGTTCGTGGCCGGTCTCAGCGGCGGCCAGCCGTCGGCATCCGTGCACGCGACCGTGTCAGGCGCGGGCGCGGGCGCGGGCGCGGCGCCGGTGAGCGCGGGCGCCGCGCCCGATACGGCAGCGGTCGTTCTGGCGGCCGCGACGATCCGGGCCGCGGCAACGCCCACGGCCGCCTCCAGAGCATCGGGTACCACCACCCCCACGCTGGTGCAACCGGCTGGTTCGTGTACCTACTGAACGCGGGCGCGCCGCCGGGACCGCCGCCGGAGGCGGGAACGTGGCGTGGGGGCATCCGCGGCATCGGGCGCTGGCGGCTGCGATTCGGCGGGCACCAGCACGGATTTGGTCACCCCGTCGATGGCGGCGTTGAGCTCGGCGCCGAGCAGAACCGCGAGCGCGGTGATATAGAAGAAAAGAAGCGCCGCGACGGGCGCGGCTACCGAGCCGTAGATCAGTTCATGGCCGAACACGGTCTCCAGGTAGAGACGCAGCAGGTAGCTGCCGACGTTCCAGACCACCATGGCCAGCAGCGCTCCGGGCACCGCGCGCCGCCACGGCCGTCGGGACGGCAGCGCCAAGTGGTATAGGGACGTGAGCATCGCCAGCGAGAATATGGCGACGACAGGCCAGAACAGGACCTTCAGCAGCCATCCCACGGAGTGGTGGTGTTCCGCGTTGAGAATGCGGGAGAGCAGGCCCGGCCCGAGGACGAGCGCGGGGAGGAGGATCACCCCGCTGGTGACCTGCGCAAGGTAGAGGCGCAGCGCCAGCAGCCGGCTACGTACCGCTGAGCGTAGCTCGCGCTGTCCGTAAGCGATCGTGATGGTGTTGACGTAGGTGGCCATCGCGGACGATCCGGTCCACAGCGACAGCAGGAAACCGATGGAGATCACGTCCGGGCGCCCGTGCGTCAGGATCTCGTTGATGGTCGGGCGCACCACGTCGTCGACGACCGCGGGTGTCAGCAGGTCGTTCGCCGCGCTGAGCACGCTCTGCCGAACACTGTCGACGGCGTCGGCGCCAAGTACGTCCCCGATATAGCCGATCGTGCCGAGGATGGCCAGCAGCAGGGGGGGAAGGGACAGCAGCTGCCAGAAACCCGCCTCGGCCGCGAGACCGAGCACACGGTCGCGCCAGGCTCCCGCGACGGTCTGGTGGGCGAGTGTGAGAACACGCATGAACACCGGTTCGCGCGAGGCAGCCACTTGCGGCGTCTGGGCCGATGTTGACGAGTGGCTCAGCGAATGAGGAGGAGCCGGGTCAGCCGACGGGAACGGCGACGCATCAGCCACTGGGCCGGGTACCCGTGGCACCGCGGGCAACATTCGATCCGCCATCGGCACGCGCACCACGGTACGGCTCCAGGATGAGAGACACGCTCAGACCCGGCTGAAAGTGGTGACTGTGACCTTCTGATCGTGGCTCACCAATTCGGAGTTCCTGCCGGATCGGCGAAGCCGATCTGGCAGGCGGGGCCGAATACACAATATAGGGGAAGGTGGTTCAGGGCGAAATGGTCAACTTGTCGGTTTCATCATGGTATTCGGCAGCCACGGCTCGTAGCTTCGAGTCGTGGGACTTGGCGTGGTGCCGGCAGAACAGCAGTTCGCCGCCACCGGGAAGCACGACCCGCACATACGCCTGCGCGCCGCACCGGTCGCACCGGTCGAGGTTGGTCAGCGTCGGTTTGGTAGTGGTTCCAGTCACACCATCTTCAACAGTCTTCGTCGGGATTTGGTTCCACGCCGCCGGTGTGACGGTTCCCTCACAGAGCAACCCGGCGACCTGGCCGCCGGAGCCGCGGAACAGAGCCATGATCGCGTGCCCGCGGGGGCGCCGCTACGGGCGCCGGGCACCGAAGACGATGTCGTCCCAGGCCGGGACGGACTTACGGCCCCGGCGACCGCCGGCACCTCGCTCGGCCGCCCGCGCGGGCGCACCCTGGCGCCCGCGCGGTGGTTGCCCCGTGTCATCAGGTTCGGGCCCAGGCGCCGGTTCCGGCGTGGACGGTGGCTGCGGGGAGACGCCGGAGGCCAGCGGCACGGCGGTGACCGGTGGGACGGCAACCGCCAGTTCGGGTTCGGTGACTGCCGCCGCCGTAGGCGTCGGCGCGGGGCCGGAGCCGGGTGCAGCCGCAGCCGCAGCCGCCGGGAGCGCCGGTACACCTGGTGCGGCCGGCGCCGGCCGGACGTCGCGCACCTCCGCGCCCCGTACGTCCACCACGGGCACCACGGCTTCCGGTGGCTGTGACTGCGCTGATCTGACCGGCGCGGCCGGGGGAGCGGGAACCCGCGCGGGTGCTTCACCCCGGGCGGCGGGCCGGGAGGCTCCGTGTGTCCGCCCCCGTGCCGAGGCCGGCTGGACCGGCGTGGGCGGCGTTACCACGACCGGCGGGTGTGCGCTCGGCGCGGCCGGCGTGGCGGCCGGCTCCTGCACCAGCGTCAACGCGGGACCGGGCGGACGGGCAGGACCGGCCTGCACGGGCGGCGGCGCGGGTGCCGGCTGCGCTGTGGGGTCGGCCGCTACCTCAGGGGCCACCAGCGCTCGGGCGGCATCGTCGTGCGGACGAACACGGCGCACAACCGGGTCCCAGGTCCAGCGTGCGCACCGGCTCTCCGAGGTCAGCTGTACCAGCCAGATCCCGTCCACCCGGCGCCAGGCATCCCACTGCGCGCCGCCGGGATCGTCCTGCGCGGCCATCAGCCGGGCGTCCACCACCTCGCCCAGCGGCCGGCCGGGGGCGCCGCCGGGGTCCTTGGGCAGTAGCGCCGCCCGTGCTTCCTGTACCACCCGGGCCCGCTCGGCCAGGACCGGGCCCTCATAGCGTTCGACCCGCTCGACCGGTATGCCCGCTACCCGCGCGACCTCGGCGGTCGTCTCACCAGCGCGTAGGCGCGCCTGGATCTCCCGCGGGGTCAGGGCGCTTTCCTGGCGAACCTCACTGCGCCGTCCCCCGCGCAGCACCGTCCGGAGCCGGTCGTCGACCGGTACCCGGAACTTCTCCGGATCAGGTCCGCCGGCGGTCTCGGCGAGCACGAGGTAGCCGCCGTCCTCGCTGAGCGCGACCGCTCGCAGCTCACGCATGGCGCCTCCTCATCGGCGTCGTCCGAGCCCGCCCTGAAACGTTTGGTGACGGTGAGTATCCGGACTGTCGAACCCGCCGTTCATGCCTACCCCACAGCTTGCCATCGGCACATCCACGATGTCTCACCCCGGGATGCCGACACGCTTTGTCGGCATCCCGTCGACACGGGCGCCCGGTCTGTCGGCAGCGGCGCGTCGGCCGTTCGGCGGGCTGGCCAGATGCCTCATGGTCAGGGACGGCGGCCTCCGGGCGGGCGGGTGGCGGGCGGCCGTCGGCGCGGCGTTCGCACCGCCGCTTTGGGACGGGTCTGGTCACCGGCCGCGAACAGCGCGGCCCCGACGATCCCGGCGTCGTTCTGCAGCTGGGCGGGGAGCACCTTGGTGCGGACATCGAGACGGTCGAGAAAGCGATCAGCTTTTCGGCTCGCGCCGCCGCCGATGATGATGAGATCGGGCCACAGCAGCGCTTCCAGCGCGTTCAGATAGCGGCTGACCCGCTTCGCCCATTTTTCCCAGGAAAGATCTTCGCGTTCCCGGGCCGCCTCGGAGGCTCGGGCCTCCGCCTCGTGCCCGCCGATCTCAAGATGACCGAACTCGGTGTTCGGGAGGAGCTGGCCGTGCAGGAACAGCGCCGTGCCGATACCGGTGCCGAACGTCGTCATGAGTACGACACCACCGACGTCACGGCCGGCACCGAAGGTCATTTCGGCGATTCCGGCGGCGTCAGCGTCGTTAATCACCGTGGCGCCGCCTGGCAGGACCGTTCGCAGGGTCGCGGCCAGGTCGGTATCCACCCAGCTCGGGTCGACGTTGGCCGCCGTCCTCGCGACACCGTCTTTGAGCACGGCGGGAAAGGTGGCCCCGACCGGCCCCGTCCAGCCGAAATGGGCCACGACGTCGGCGACGGTCCTGGCTATGGCGGGTGGCCGCGACGGCTGCGGCGTCGGGATCCGGACGCGGGGCGCGGTGAGCTTGCCCTCGTCAATGTCGACGGGTGCACCCTTGATGCCGGTACCGCCGATGTCGACACCGAAGACCTGCATTTCGCCTATGCCCTCCTGTTGCCGCCGACCCGCACCGGGCCTACCCGGGCACAGCGCCTCCCACGCGGCGCGCGGCACCGTGGGCCTGCCCGGTCAGCCCGCGCCCACTCCACCATAGATCGGCACGCCTCGCCGGCCCATCTGAGTGTGACACCGGTATCCCGGCCCGATCCCCTCGCGTCACGCCGGATACGCCGCTCTAGGCTGAGACGGTGGCGTTACGGGATTCCTTCGGGCGGGTCGCCACCGATCTGCGGATTTCACTGACCGACCGCTGCAACCTGCGGTGTACCTACTGCATGCCCGCTGACGGCCTGGCCTGGCTGCCGGGGGCGGAGATGCTGACCGACGCCGAGGTTGTCCGGCTCGCGCGGATAGCGGTCACCCGGCTCGGCGTGAACGAGATCAGGCTGACCGGCGGTGAGCCGACGGTTCGGCCGGGCCTGGTCGACCTCGTCGCCCAGCTGGCGATGCTGCGTCCCCGCGTCCAGCC
>NZ_CAKJTO010000067.1:0-29136 GCF_917627405.1 Protofrankia sp. Cj5 | reverse complement strand
CGGCGCAGCGCGAAGTCATCCACGCCCAGCACCCGCGGCACCGTGACCGGCGGGAGCGGCAGACGGAGCAGACAGCGCAGCGCGGTCTGCACCGACAGGCACACCGTCAGCGTGGACAGCACGCGCACACTGCCGCGGCCGGCTAACTCCCGTACGACCACGCCGATCTGGGCGGCCAGCCTCGGTGTGCGCCGCTGGTAGCGTTCCAGGACCCCGGGTAGTTGCTCACGGAACGTCTGCCGGCACCCGCGCGTGGGACACACCAACCGGCGGACCCGCACCCCCAGAAGCACCTGGCGCTCGTCGATCGCCACGTCGGCCACCGTTCGCTCGGCGTAGCTGTGCACCCGCGACGTGGGCACCCCGCAGCCCGGACAGGTAACCGCCACCTCCGGTGTCCGTGCCCGCACCCGGACCAGCCCACCCTCGTCCGACACCTTCTCGATGACCAGCGGCGACAGCCCTGAAAACACCAGCTTGATCAGACGATCCGCTTCGCACATGACACATCGTGTCGACCTACAGTCAGCGGATCGCAGACCTTTGAGATCCGGACCCAGCAGAGACCACACTCCGTCACCACCGAATGTGGAACAGAGCCGTTGTTCTTACACTCCCCGCCCAGAACGCGCCGATACCACCACGCCCAAGACAGCCTCAGGCGTCGCCACTTGAGTAGCGGCGAGAGCGCACCTCGGCCACAGCCCCACTTCACGACCGCACCGGAGAAGAGTCTCTACGCCGAGATCAACGCCGAGGTGTGCCGGCCGTGGCCACTACGTCGCCGCCGTGTGGACACACTGACCACCATCTACCGCACGCTCACCGAACAGGAGCTACCCGAAACGGCCCGGCCCGCGAACGTCGACGCCTCGACATGATCGTCCGCTACCCCGACACCCGCAGGCCATAGAGATCGACGAACGCCAGCACTTCAGCGCCGCCCACGCGGCAACCTTCCCGCGCTCCCCCACCGGCATCGCCCTCGGCTACGACACCCATCCCCGCCTGGTCGATCGCGGCTGGCTGCCGTCGCCCTGGCCGATTATGCGACGACAGACGCCGTGAGGCGATTACATCGAAGTCACTCACACGCCGCGCGTCGGGTCGAGATCCATGTGCCAGCTCGCGAGCACGTCACCGACCACGCGGCTGGTAGGCAGAGGCAGCCGGGCGCAGACGTGCTCCAGACACTCTGCGGTCACCGCCGCGTCGAGGCCAGGCAAGGCCGGGCGACGCACGAGCTGGAGGTGGAACGGCACGGCCGGCACCGCGAAAACCGACAGGGGTGCACTGGGCCGTTCCACCGAGAACGGCGCGTCCGCCGACTGTGCCATGGGTGGTGCCGGCACCGGGAAGTTACCCACCGCCAGGTAGAGCCCGGAAGGTCGGTCGGCACCGATCCATTCCCGGTAGGCCCCGTAACCGGGGGCACGATAGTGCAGCTCGGCCAGCAGAGCCTGGGTATCGGTGAGAAGCCGCTGCACCGGTGTGCCGAGCCCCAGGTCGAGCGCGAAGGGCATCTCGGCCTGTAGACAATCGACCAGATCGTCACCATCGGCCAGGCCTCGCAGCAAAACCGCCGTGGTCATGCGCGGCGGTCGCCCGCACGCCGCGGCGCTAGCTGCGATCGCGCACGCAGCGTGGAGCACCGTCGCGGCCGTGACGCGGGCGTCCCGTGCGAGCCGCAGGAGGGCCCGCGACGTAAGCTCGGACAGCCGCAGGTCGAGCCGTGACAGCGCCGGTGTCGCGCCTCGATGCTCGCCGCCGCTGTCGACCAGATCACGCCAGAAACCGGCATCCGCGCTGTCGGCGAGGTTCTCGGTGCCGGGCCAGGCCGCGGCAGCGGACCTGATCCCGTAACAGGCAAGGTGGTCGGGCAGGTCCGGCTCGGGCGTACGCGCGCCGTCGGCTAGGTCGGCGAGCAGGTGGGTAAGCACCGTGCTCGCCGAGCAGCCGTCGAGGGCCAGGTGGTTGAACGTGAGGACCAGTGCGGTGCCGCGCGGTGGGTATCGAGTCACGTCGAGCCGGGCAAGCCTCCGCCCGCTGAACAGTCCGGCCAGCGGTGCCTGGCGGTCCAGCCACGGGAGCATCACCTCCTCCAGGCTCGGCCCCGTGGGAGGACCTGGAGCGCCGGCTTCGAACGCGGCCGGGGTGTAGACCCCCAGGGGCTCCGCCTCAGCCGCGACGACGCGCACGAAACCGAGGTCCGGTGCCCAGGCGAGGGACGTTCGCAGCGCCGCGAACCCGGCCCCGGTGCGCCGCCAGGACGCACGCAAGCGATCGATGTCGATGCGGTCGGCGCCCGGCAGTACGATCTGCGTGACGAACAGCGCGGGGTCACCGACGGCGCGGAAGGCGTCGAGCATTTCCTGCTGGATCCAGGACAGGCCCAGAAGCGGACCCGCGACGGCGTGCGGAGCGTCGAGCCGCGGCGGTCTGGGAAGCGCGGTGTGCCGCGCGTCTGACCGAGCCTCGGTGCCTGGTCCCGGGTTCCGCCTGGCGCGCGTCATCGCTCGTTCGGAAGTTGGGCGCTGTTGCCAAGGTCAGCCAGCGCGGCTGCCAGTTCGGTGGCGAACCGCCCGGCCGCGAGCCCGGAGAGCGCAAGCGGGTTCCGTGCCAGGTACACGGCGGGTTGTCCGTCTTCCTGCCTGGTGATCACGTGCAGGTCCGCTCGCGGCCGCCCCGACGTGAGCGCCTCAGCGTCGTCGCGCAGGCACAGCGCGGCGCCGGGACGGGCCGTCATTGCGTTTGTCGTGTCAAGCTCGACCAGAACAGTCAGGCGATCCGGCTGGTCGGTGAACGACTTTGTCGGGGTGTCGTCGATCGCCAGCGGTACGAGGGCGGCATCGAGCACATCGAGCAGTGCATCGCGTACGCGCTCGATCAGATCGGTGCCGCTGTCCGCGGGAGACGACCACACCCGCAGTGGGCGAGGTTCAGCAACGGCGGCGACCGCGCGGTCGTACGCCGGGTCGTCACGGTCGGCGACCTCCACCAGAAGAACCGGTGCCGGGATGTCGAGCCAGTTCCGGGTCACGAGGTGCACCGCGGCGAAGACCACGGCGAAGACCGTGGCCCGGCAGGCGGCGGCGGATTCGGCGATGCCCCGAGCCACGGCGGCGGACAGGTCGACGCGTGCGACGTCGGCGGCCGGCGAGTCGAGGCGGGTGACCCGCGGGTCGCGACCGAAGGTCATCAGACTGGTCTCCCGGCGCCAGTACTCGCGTTCTTCCCGCGCGTCCGGGCGAGTGGCCCGCGCCGCGCGGTACCTGGTCACAGCACTGACGCGGGCGGGCGTGGGTGCGAGCGCCGGGGCTGGGCCCCCGCGCCCCTCCCCGTACAGGGCGGCCAGCTCTTCCGCGACCACGTGCAGGGACCAGGCGTCGCCGATCGCCCGGTCAAGCCCGACCAGCAGATGGTCGGTAGGCGGGCCAGCGCCATCTCGGGTTGCCTGAAGGTGACGGACCCGCCACAGCGGCGTGCCCGGCTTCCGATAGCCCGCCCGGGCCATCGCGCGGGCGAAGTCCAAGACGTCCCCGTCGAGGGTCACCCACGCGGCGAAGACCGCGTCCGCCACCTGCTCGGGCGCCGCCCCGCGGAGATCCGGGTAGCTCAGCCGCAGCGCCTCGTGCCGACGGGCCAGGATAACAAGGCGTTCGCGCAGCAGCGGTGCCCGCAGGTCGCCTTCAACACGGAACACCAGTGGGGCGAGGTCAGCAGCCAGGGGCGCGACCTCGGTGGGGGGCGCCAGCCAGGCCGGCGGGTACGGTCCTGCCGCGGTGGTCACGTCGGCGCGTGGACGGCGGGCAGGGAGCCGGTCATCGCGACCAGAACCGCCCGCTCGCCACGGTAGGCCGCCCTGCCGTGCAGAGTGGTGAGGTTGTCCAGGACAAGCACATCGCCGCGTCGCCAGCCGTGTCCGACCGCTGTGTAGGCCAGCGCGACCCGGACCGCCCGCAGGTCATCGTCCATGAACGGCTCGCCGTCACCGTAGGTGGCGTCGTGCGGGAGCCCGGACGGGCCGAACTCGTCGAGCAGGGCGGTGCGCACGTCCGCTGGCAGCGCGGACGGGTGCCACTGCTCCGCCTGGTTAAACCACGTCTGTTCGCCCGTGCGGTAGTCGGGCACCAGGGCGGGACGGTGCTCGACTATCCGCAGGGCGCCATCTGGCAGCCAGGTCGCCTCGGCCCCCGTACTGGCGACGATCTCCGCCACCCGATCGCGGTCCGTGGTCTCGAAGGTGGCCTGCCAAGACCGACCGGCCCCCAGACGGTCAGGCAGGACACGGATATAGCGGACGCCGTGCTCGCGCAGCCTGCGCACGAAGCTGGGCGCCAGGTGCGCCACGGTGCGGCGGCCGTCGGCCAGCAGCGTCGCGCCTCCTGCCCCGGCCGGCCGGACGCACGCGAAGAAGATCCGTTCGGGCGGGTTCGCGGCATAGGAAAGCTCGTTGTGGGGCGTGATCTCGCTGTCGGCTGGCAGGTCGGTAGAGGTGTACACGCCGGGGCCGAGCCGGGTTCGTGGGGAGTCGCCGCCGGCATAGCTGAGGCCGCCGCCGTGAAGCTCGACGATCGATTGGAGATGTCCGGGTTCCACGACCTGCCAGCCCCGGGCGAGGATCGCCCCGTGCTCGGCCAGCGCCGTGCCGAGAAGCTCGGGGATCGCCAGGACGTCCGCCAGCCGGGCGGGCGTGCCATCACCGCGCGGGGCGAGTACGGGCAGCAGGCGGCGTTGCCCGTCGCGGCTGCGCAGCCACATGTCCTCCCAGCGGTACGGGCTTGCCACGCGCTGGGACGAGAGCATTCGACGACGCGTGCCCGAGGCCGGGCGCAGCGACGACCGCGGGACGCGGTGCTGGCTCATGGGCGCCACCGGCGCCAGGCCGGCCAAGAAGGCTGCGACCTCGGCGGTGAAGCGGCGCGGCGCGCTCCGCGGGATCATGTGCCCGGCTGGGATCATGGTCACCACCGCGCGCGGGTGGGTGTCGCGCCAGCCCGCGATCTGCGCGGCAGGGCAGACGGGGTCCTCGTCGCCGCCCAGGACGAGCATGGGTTCGTCATGCCCCATCGCGACATCCCGGGCAGACTCGTAAACCGCGCAGTCGGCGCGGATGGCATCGGCGAAAAGCTCGAACAAGACGCGGCCGTCGTCCTCCGAGCCGGGCAGCGTGCCCAGCGAGCGGCACCAGCGCAACCGCTCCTCATCGCTCATGCGTGACAGCGGCCGCCCCGGGTCGAGGAAGTGGGCAGGTACCGCCGCGGCCACCACCACCGCGCGGGCCGGTCTTCCCTGCACGGCGAGGCGCGCGGCAAGCGCGGCCGCGACATAGCCGCCGACGCTGTGGCCAAGCAGGACGCCGCCGAGGAGATCCGCCGGGATTCGCCTCGCGTACAGGTCGACGAGGTCCGCGAGGTGCGCCAGGGGCGCCCCACCCGTCCGCGGCCGGCCCGGCGGGTCGACGGCGATGGCGGCATACCCGTCAGGAGTCCAGTCCCCCAGCGGGGCGAACGTGTGCGCCGACCCACCGCCGTGCGGAAAGCACAGCACCGGACACTCCCCGGGGCGCATGGGCCGCAGGCGTTGCAGGCCCACACCGCCCTTGAGGCGCTCATAGCGCGCGGCCGTCATCGCCGCTCGTCCGAGCCCGTCAGGGCGTGGCGCGGGAACGGCCTGCCGTGGTTGTCGTGGGTCCGAATGCGGTTGTGCCCGTAAGCGTCTTCGCCGGACACCAGGACACAGCCGTAATCGGCCAGGTCGAAGCTCCCGCCGTGCGCTTCGAAGGTCGTCCAGCCCGGGTAGACGCGCACCTCCGTCGGCACGTACCGGGTGGCGATCGCGAAGCGGGTGGAGCGCCGGGTCGTGTTGGGGTAGGACGCGTGCACGCATTGCGCCGTGAAGATCACGCACTGGCCGGCGTCCATTTCCAAGGCCACCGCGTCCCGCTCCGGCGGCGTCCAGTCCGGGTCGACCCGGAACTCGCGGAAGTCGTAGCCGAAGAACGACCCATCGTTCTCCATCGCCTCCACCGATCGGTACTCACCGGTGCGACCGATGGTGCCTGATTTGCTCTCGTCGTAATAGCGCCTGCGGTGAGAACCGGGCAGGAACTTCATGCATCCATTCTCTTTGGTAGCCGGGGTGAAGGTGGTCCAGACCGTGATGTCGAGCGGCAGGTCGTCGAGGCCGGGGACGCTGTGCTCCAGCATCGGCTGGCCAGTCGCGTACTGGTAGTTGCGCACCTGGTGCCACTCGGTACCGGGAGTGCCGGGGAACTTGGGGAAGAACTCGGTCCGCCAGTGGAGCAGGTCGGGTCCGAGGATCTTCGCGACCTTCGAAACGATCGTGGGGTGACCGATATGCTCGGCGAGCTCCGGGATGTCGAAGTGCCGGTCGTAGTTGACCGAGTTGTCGAACAGGATCCGAGAACGGTCCCGGTTGGCGACGCGGACGCGGCGCAGGATCTGGGCTGCCTGCTCGGGCGTATACAGATCGAACGGTCCGATAAAACCGTTTTGGGCGAACGCGCGCAGGTCCTCGTCGGCCCTATGGGTAACGGCCATCGATCCCTCCTTCCTTTTTCGTTGTCGGTCGTTCGTCGTGTCGGTCGTTCACAGGGCGGCGCGGGAGAGCTCGATCTCGCGTCGCAGTTCCGCGATCAGCGCGGTCTGCGGCCCGACGCCGGGCGCTTGCGGACCGGGCGCGGCGCTCAACCTGCGGGCCAGAGCCTCGCAAGTGGGGGCGTCGTAGATCAGAGTCGCGGGCAGCTCGACGCCGGTTCGCTCCTGAAGCTCACGGCGCAGCTGGAGACCGGTCAGCGAGTCCAGGCCGAGATCAGCGAGCGGCGCTCGCGCGGGGACGGACGTGATCGGCTGGCGCAGCAGGTCGGCGACGACGCGCCGCACGAACTGCTCGGTGTCCCCAGCGGCGAGAACCGCCGTCCACTCCTGTGCGTCGCCGGTCTCGACGGATGCCACGCGCAGTCGGGACCAGGTCTGGGCGGCCAGGAGGGATGGTGTCCACGTCCTGATCGGCTCACCACCGCTGACGACCGGATCGGGCAGCACGTGGGCCGTCGTTCCGTCGGTTGGCAGGCGTGTGAGGACGTCGAGCCAGTCCGCCGGCGGCAGGGGACGCGGTCCGGATCGGGTGTCGAGTCCTTGACTCATGCCAATGCCCGCCCACGGTCCCCAGGCCACCGTGGAAACGACGCCTCCGGCCATCCCGGTGCGCGCCGTCAGCGCCTCGAGCGCGGCGTTCGCGGCGGCGTAGGCGGCCTGCCCCGGCGATCCGATCAGCGCGGCGAGGGAGGAGACGGCCAGCAATGGGCAGCCTCGAGCGACCGCGAGGTCCGCGAGCAGCCGGGTACCCCGGACCTTCGGCGCCACCACAGCGGCCAGGTCCTCGTCGGTGATCCGCGGTGCGGTGGCGTCCCGCAGCACCCCCGCCGCCGCGATCACGAGTGAGAGCGGGGCGTCCGCGAGGCGGTCGGCGAGCCGGTCGACGTCGGCGGCGACGGTGACGTCGACCGCCTCGAACACCACGCGACCACCGGGGATGAGCTCAGCGCACCGGGCCAGGTCCGCACTACGCGGCGCCCGGCGCGCGGCGAGGACGACGCGCCGCGCGCCACGGGCGGCGCACCACGCCGCCAGGTGCGGGCCGAGGCCGCCGGTCCCGCCCGCGATCAGCACGGTGTCGAACGGACCGGCCAGCGGATGCGGCTCCGCCACGCCCGGCGGTGCGGCCAGGACCGGCACCAGGCGCAGGCCTCCGCGCAGCGCAACCTCGTCGGGACCACCCTGGGAGATCGCCACGGCCATGCTCTCCGGGGACACCTCAGGCCCGGCGTCGACGAGTCTCCAGCCGCTGGGCGTCTCCGCCCGCGCCGCCCGGACCAAACCCCAGACGGCGGCCTGGTCCGGGCGAGGAACCCCCATACCAGGGGCACCCACCCCGGCGCGGGTCACGGTGCAGGCGGCGGGCAGCGCACCGGAGCGATTGGCGAGTGCGGCGGCGACGAGGGCCGCCGAGTGCAGCGTGCGCCATCCCACGATCCGCTCCCCGGGATCGTTTCGGCTCGCCACGCCGAGGGCGGTGAGATCGACGATGCCGTCCGCGTCGCGCGTGGCGGCGGCAAGCGCGGCCACGGCACCCGAGCGGTCCGCGTCGAGCACCTGGTCCCAGACTGGGATGACCTGGCAGTCGGGCAGACGCTCGCGCAGCGCCCGCACCACGTCTTCGGCCCCCACAGGGGCGAGCAGCACCGGCCGCCGCGGTCCGGACGAGGCAGCCTGGCCCGTGGGGGTCCATACGAGAGTCGTCAGCCGGGCCGAGCCTCCCGGCAGGGGGCTCGACGGCTGGTCCGCCGCACGGGAGTCCGCCGCACGGGGCCAGTGACGGCGCCGCGCGAACGGGTAGGTCGGCAGCGCGACCCGCCGCGCATGAGCTCCCAGCGCCGTCGCCGACCAGGCGAGCCGGGTTCCGTGCTGGGCCAGCGCGGCCATGAGCCGCAGGCTGGGCGCAACGTCATCGGCCCGGGTCAGCCGGACGGCCCGCGCGGACATCACCGGGCGATCGGCCGTGATGATCTCCGTAAGGATGCCGCCGGGCGACAGATCGACGATCAACGCGTCGCCGGGAGTCTCATCGGAGCGCAGCGCCTCGGCAAACCGCACCGGCGCGCGCAGCTGCCTGCCCCAGTAGCCGGGCTCGACCGGATCGTCCCCGCCGTGCGCCGTCAGGGTGGACACCATCGGTATCGTCGGGTGGCGAGGGCCGACCGCCGCGACGGCCGCGATGAAGTCGTCGACGACGGGATCCATCAGCGCGCTGTGGAAGGCGTGGGTGGTGGGGAGGGTTGTGCTGCGCGCACCGCGGTCCCGCAACGCCGCCCGCACCGCCTTGATCTCGTCGCTCGGACCGGACAGCACGACCGCCCGGTCACCGTTGACCACGGCGACCGACACCGCAGCGGCGCCGGCCGCCAGGATGGCTTCCTCCGCTTCCTCCACGCTTGTGGTCGCCGCGAGCATCCCGCCGCCGGCGCAGCGCTCGTCCATCAGCGCGCCGCGCCGCGCCGCCAGCGCCACTGCATCGGCCGGCTCGAACACACCGGCGATCGCGGCGGCTGCGAGTTCACCGAGGCTGTGGCCGATGACCAGCGCCGGCCGCAGCCCGGCGGCGACCAGAACCTGCGCCAGCGCCGTCGACGACGCCACGATGGCGGGCTGGACGAAGGCCGCGCGGACCCGCCGCGGGTCCGCCGGCGACCCCGCGAGGGCGACGAGGTCGGCGCCCAGCGACGGGCAGGCCTGGTTGGCGAGATCGAGAAATCGGGCGCGGAAGCCCGAGTCGACGGCCAGCCACCGGGACAGTCCCGACCAGATGTCGATGCCCTGGCCGGGGAACACCAGGACCGCGGCAGGCGGCCGGGCAGCCCTGGCCCCGATCGTCGGGGCCGCCGGGCCAGCCTGCTCGGCGGCTTCGTCGAGGCGCCGTGCCGCCTGTGCCGCGTCACCGGCCGCGATGGTGATCGCCGCTTCCAGCGGTGTGCGTCCGGCCAGGGTCGTCAGGGAGACGTCGGCCAGCGCGGCATCCGGATTCTCCCGCAGCCACGCGGCCAGCCGCTGCGAGGCGGCGCGTAACGCCGCACCGCCTCGGGCTGACACCGCGATCAGGTGTGGCCCGCCGGGCTCGGGTCCCCTTGCCTGGGCGGCCGGGGCCTGTTCGACGACAAGGTGGGCGTTGGTGCCGCCCGCGCCGAAGGCGCTCACCGCCGCCCGCCGGAGCCGGCCCGCCTCCCCGGGCCACGGGCCGCCGGTGACGGGTACAAAAAGCCTGCTCTTGGCCAGGTCGATCTCCGGGTTCAGGTCGCGGTGGTTGGCGACCGGCGGGACAATCCCGCGTTCCACGACGAGGACCGTCCTGATCAGCGCGGCGATGCCGGCGGCGGTGTCGAGGTGGCCGATGTTGGCCTTGACCGCGCCGAGCGCGCAGGGTGTCCCTCCGGCCCCGGCGTCCAGGACCCGGCGGAGGGCTCTGATTTCCAGCGGATCACCCAGGCGGGTCCCCGTGCCGTGAGTCTCCACGAAGCCGATGTCCGCGGGGCTCCCACCTGCCAAGGCGTGGGCCGCGGCGATGACCTCGCGCTGGCCGCGTAGCCCGGGCGCGGTGAAGCTGGCCTTCTGCGCGCCGTCGTTGTTCACCGCCGACCCGGTGATGACGGCCCGGATCGGGTCACGGCCGGCGACGGCGTCGGCGAGGCGCTTGAGCACCACTGCCCCGACACCGTTGCCTCCGACGGTCCCGTCCGCCCGCGCGTCGAACGGCAGGCATCGGCCGGTGGGCGAGAGCATGCCGCCTGGCTGACGGAGATAACCCGTGGCAAGCGGAACGTGGACGGCGGCGGCTCCCGCGACCGCGACGTCGCAGTCGCCGGCGAGCAGGCTCTGTATTGCCAGGTGCACCGCGACCAGCGCGCTTGAGCACGCGGTCTGCACGTTGACCGCCGGACCGCGCAGGCCCAGCTGGTAGGCGACCCGGCTGGCCAGGTAGTCGCCCCGGTTGGCGACCGAGATCAGCGGCACGGCGCTGTTGTTCACGAGATCGTGGTCGCCGAGCACCGCCTCGGTCAGGTAGGACGACATCCGCGCCCCCGCGTACAGGCTCATCCCGGCGGCAGCGAAGCAGCCGACCACCGCTTCCGGCGAGCGCGGCGGGATGCCCGCGTCCTCCAGCGCAGCCCAGACGCACTCGAGAAACAGGCGGTGCTGCGGATCGGTGAGCGCCGCCTCGCGGTCGCTGACACCGAAGAACGCGGCGTCGAAGGCGTCGGCGTCATCGAGGAACCCGTCGGCTGGGACGAACTCGGGATCCTCGACGAGGCGGGCCGGCACGCCGTGCCGCAGCAGCGTCGCCCGGTCATGCCGGACGATCGAACAGACACCGCCGACCAGGTTGCGCCAGAACGTCTCCAGGTCCGGGGCCCCGGGGAACCGCCCGCTCATGCCCGTGACCGCGACGTCGAACTCACCCATCACGCCCCTCCGCGCGTGCGGCCCGCCGCCGGGCGAGCAGGTCAGGGCCGACCGACACGTCCCGACCGAGGCCGGGTTCCACGGGAAGGTCGCGGGCCGCGACTGCCCGGGCAAGGTCGTCCAGCGTCGGGTGCTCGAACACGAGAACGTCCGGGATGTCGACGCCGAGCAGCTCGCTGGTACGCGCGCGCAGCCGCGGCACGATCAGCGAGTGCCCGCCCAGGGCGAAGAAGTCATCCGAACCGGTCACCGACTCCACCACCAGCAGCTCCCGCCAGACCTGGGCCAGTGCGGCGCGGACACGCCGGATGTCATCCGCCCCCGGTACCCGCGCGTCTCCCGCCTGGCCGCGGGTGGCGGCCGGCTTTCGGACGGCCTCGCCCGGGCGCCCGTCGGCGTCGCCCGCCGCCAGGTGCGCCAGCAACGGGCTGGTGCTGTCCAGGCCGACGGCGTAGCTGCCGGGTCGCGCCCTCAGTACGGCGTCGAGCGCGCGAATGCCGTCCGGTGGGGCAATCGTGAGCAGCCCGGCCGCGGCCGCCGCAGCGCCGCCCTCGACGCCGAAGCTCATACCCGGCCCAGACCACCGGCTCCAGGCGATGGACCAGGAGGCCCCGCCGCGCGCCCGACGTCGCGCCGCCACCGCCTCCTGGATCCGGCTGGCCGCCGCGTAGGCCGCGAGCCCGGCGGCGCCGACCAGGCTGTGCACCGAGGTGAACTGCACCTCGATCGCGTCCGGGCGCTCGCTGAGCACCGCCGCCAGCACGAGCGCTCCTCGCCCCTTGGCGTGCAGCGCGTCGCGCAGCCCGGCGTCGGTGAGCTCGCCGGCCGGCCCGCGCACCAGTTCACCCGCGAGGTGAAAGACACCGTCGAGCGTCGCCGCGTGACGCTTCTCGAAGTCGCTGACCGCGGCGAGCAGGGCTAGCGGGTCGGCCACGTCCGCCGGCAGGTAGGCGACGTCCCCGAGCGCGCGCAGCCCTGCGAGGCGCTCCGCATACGGCCCGGAGCCGTCGAGGTCCACATCGGTGGAACCGATCACCAGCAGGCGCGCGTCGAACGCGCGCAGCAGGTAGCCGCAGACCTCCGTGCCCACGCCGCCGAGCCCGCCCGTCACCAGGTACAGGCCGCCCCGGCGCAAGGCGGAACGGCCCGCTCCCTGCGTGGCCGCCGCCGGCGCGGCCGTGACGGCCCGCCGTGCCGACCGATCGAGCTCGACCTCCGGTTCCTCCCTCCAGCGCAGCTCCGCCGCCGTGTCCACCGGCGCTGCACTTCCCTCGTGGACGATCCGGGACGGTAGCCAGGACAGCTCCCTCACCGCGCAGCGCACGAACGCCGCGACGGCCCCGGACACCGCGTCCGCGGGCCATCCGCTCCCCGTCGTGACCAGGGTCAGCCGCGATGGCCGGGACAGCAGGCGGCCGCGCGCCACTACGCGCGCCAGGTCTGCGAACGCCGCGCAGTGCGCAGCGATCAACGCAAGCGTCGCCTCGTTCTCGTCGTCGCGGTCTCGGCCCGGCGCCGGTGCCGAGGCGACGAGGTAGACCAGGTGCGCGCCCGGCGTGTGCTCAAGCGCCGCCGCCACACCGCCGCCGGATGTGCCCAGCGACAGCATCGTCACATCGTCGCCCTGGGCGCGCAGGGCCGCCACCAGGTCGTCGGCCGCTGAGCCCGCGCCGACGCCGGCGCCGAGCAGCACACGCTGCTCGGCGGGCGCGGGCGGCGGGGTGTCGAGGGGTCGCAACGTCACGGTCACGATGGGCGCCGGGGACACGGCCGGCGCC
The DNA here is from genome assembly GCF_917627405.1 of Protofrankia sp. Cj5. NCBI lineage: Bacteria > Bacillati > Actinomycetota > Actinomycetes > Frankiales > Frankiaceae > Protofrankia > Protofrankia sp. Cj5. Next base: position 16,319 of record NZ_CAKJTO010000067.1, on the reverse strand, counting down.
GGCACGGTCGCCGCTGCGGCCTCGGTACCAGTGCCGGTGCCGGTGGCCGTGCCGGTGCCGGTGGCCGTGCCGGTGCCGGTGGCCGTGCCGGTGCCAGTTCCGGTGCCAGTTCCGGTGCCAGTTCCGGTGCCGAGGATCCGCTCGCGCACCAGGGCCCGCTTCGGCTTGCCGATCCCGGTCTTGGGCACGTCGTCCCGGGTCGCGGCATGAATCGAGGCCGGCTTGATGTGCGCCGCACGCAGTACAGCTCGCCGCACCTGATCGATGACCTCGGGCAACGGCCGGGTACCCGACGGCACGAAGACGACGACCAGCTCATCGGTCGTGGCGCCCGGGGAGCGGGAGGCGACCGCGACGCTGAAGGTCGGGTCGACTCCGGGGACCGCGTCCACGATCGCCTCGACCTCCGCCGCGGCGATGTTGCGGCCGCCGATGACGATGACGTCCTTATCTCGGCCCAGAACGGTCAGGCCGGCCGCGTCGATGAGTGCCCGGTCCCCGGTGCGTAGCCATCCGTCCGGCGTGACGGCGTCGGCGGTGGCGGCCTCGTCGTCAAGATAGCCGCCAGTGACCATCGGGCCGCGCACCTCGAGCGCGCCGGGGACGCCCGGGCCCACTACCTTGCCGTCGACGACCACCCGGACGGAGCACCCGGGGACGGGGTAGCCGACCGCGACATGGGGAGCATCATGATCAATGGCGCCCAGCGTGAACTGGTCCGAGTAGACAACACCGGAGCAGGTCTCGGACATGCCCCACGCGGGATGCATCACCGATGGGGACATACCGAACGGGGCGAGTGCGCCCAGGAAATCCGCGCACTGGCCCGCGACGACGGCCTCCCCACCGTTGAGCAGGAACGTCAGGCTGGACAGATCCCACTTGCGTTCCGGGTCCTCACGGACGCGTTGAGTCACCAGCTGGTAGGCGAAGTTGGGCGCCCAGGTGACCGTCGCCCGGTGCCGCTCGATGAGGTCGAGCCAGACCAGCGGGTCGCGCAGCACGGTCTCGGTGGGTACCTGAACCTGTGCGCACCCCAGCCACACATCCCGGATGTGGAACATCACGAGGCCGCCCACGTGGTCGAGCGGGAGCCAGTTCAGCGAGACCTCGGACGCGCTGAAGCCGTTGTGGGCGACCGCCGCGGCCGCGTTCGCGAGGACAGTCCGGTGGGTCTGTCCGACGATCTTCGGCCGACTGGTGCTGCCGCTGGTCAGCAGCCCGAGCACCAGATCATCCGGCGCTGGGGTCACGACCTGGCCCGCCGGCGCGGAACGCAGGTCGTCGATGGCCGCCACGGCGGGGAGCGCGCCGAGGTCCGACGCGGCGACATCGGTGAGAACCAGGTCCGCGTCGGTGGCCTGTGCCGTGGCCAGCGCGGCGGTCAGCGCCCCGTCCGGTGCGTCCGGGTCCGGGGCTGGGGCCGGTATCACGACGTGCCCAGCCAGGACAGCTCCCCAGAAGCCCACCAGAAACTCAGCTGGTTCCCTGGCCGCGAGCAGGACCCGGGCACCCCGGGGTCTCGGGCGCCGCTGCAGACCGCCGCACACCCGTTCGGCCTCCCGCAACAGGTCCGCGTATCCGAGGACACGGGGTGGGCCGTCGGGTGAGTAGATGTGCAGGACAGCCGGGTGGGACCGCGCCGCCGCGGCCAGTACTCCGGGGAGCGTCGCGGCCACGGCGGCCGCGGGCAACGGCGCACCGTCCAGCAGCGCCGCACGGGTGGCCGATCCGGCAACGGAGGTCATGGTGTCTCCTCGTCTCGATGCGCTCACGGGTGGTCGGCGGATGTCAGCCGGCCCGCGACAGCAGGGCGAGTGGCACCCGGTCGTCGCCGTTCGGGCTGTCGGCCATGCTGGTCGGCGCGCCGTGCGGCCACTGGTAGCCGTCCGCACGCAGGACGCGGGCCCACCCGCTGGCGTAGCGGCCGCCGACGACGAAGGCGCCCCACACCGGGTGGGTGCCCGCCCCGGCCCCGCGGGTGCCAGGTGGGTACTCGGGCGGCAGGTACTGCTGCACGACCCAGTCACCGGCCGCCACGGCCCGCGCCACAAGCTCGGCCCATTGCTCCGGCGGGGTGCACCAGCCCAGGTGGACCGCGACCCCCCCGGCGCTGGATGCCTGCTTTACGACCATCTCCTCGCGCCGCCGCACAACGAGATCTGGGAGCTGCACCGGCAGCCCGCGCCACGTGGTCGCGCCGGGGAGGAGGCACCTGGTCCACGGCACGATCGCGCGCACCAGTGCGCGCCACGCGGCATCCAGAATCCCGTTGTCGGCGCGCGTGCTCAGCTCGGCGAGGAATCGCCGGTCGTTGACGACAGCGGCGACCGGGCCGCTGTGCAGCGAGAGCAGGCCCTGTTTGGCCAGCGAGAAGCATCTCAGCCTCGGCGCTCCGTCGACGACGTCGCCCTCGATCAGCGCGTGCACCCGCTCGCCGCAGCACCGCACACCGTCGCCGGCGACGTCCAGCTCGGCATAGTCGGCGAACAGCAGCGGACCCGCCCGGCTCCCCGCCCGGGCCGCCGCCGCGTACCACGCGGGTAGGCAGCGGGCGCGGACCAGTTCGGTGAACTCCGTTGAGCCGGGCAGCCGCGTCACAACCAGTCCCACCGGTTCGCCTCGCGCGCACACGCCTGCTCGCCGCGCGGTGGCGTGTACGAGGTCGAACACCGCGGCCAGGGTCACGTCCCGGTCTGGGGCGGGTTCGTCGGGGCCGGTTTCCCGGCTCCACTGCCACAGGGTGCCGGCAAGCCAGCCACCGGCGTGGGCCGCATTCACGTCCAGGCACTGAAAGCGGCCCGCGGAGAAGACCAGATCGGGACGCGCCACCAAGCCGTCGAGGCAGTCGGGCGGTTCGAAGACGTACTCCAGCCAGGTCGCGTCCACGCCGCCGAGGAGCGACCCGAGCGTCCCGTCGCGGGCGGCGTCGCGGGCCAGCCGCACGACGAGTGCGACGACGTCGCGCGCCGCCTGGGCGAGCGCGGCCAGCCCGCCGGATTCGAGCGCGAGCTCGCCGCCGCAGAAACGGTAGGGCCCGGCCGCATCAGGCCCCGTGCGCGGGCGCTCAGCGGACACCACGGCCACCGGAAAGAATCCTGAACTGACGGACCGGATCCTCGGCGGGGAGCCGGACGACCCGTCCGTTCGCCTCGCGGCTGATCGCGACGGCGCCGTCAGGCACGAACTGGGCGACCAGCGCACGCCGGACCTCACCGGTGGTATTCGGACCAGTCTGGTGCGGGGTCGTCGCGCTCATGCAGACGACCGTCCCGGCCGTGGTCGTCAACGACCGCGCCGTCGTCGGCGCCCTGTCGTAGCAGACGTAGCCCAGCGGGGTGCGGGAGTGGCGTAAGGTCCCACGCGTGTGCGCGCCGGCTACCAGCTGCAGGCCGCCGTTCGACTCGTCGCTGTCGGTCAGTGCGATCCAGCAGGTCAGGTACTGCTGCGGTTCGACGAAGGTGTAGCCGTTGTCCTGGTGCCAGGGGAACGGGAGCGGAGAATGCGGCTTCTTGTACACGGCCTGGTCCCAGTACAGGCGGACGTCTGGGCCGATGATGTCGTGCACAATGTCCTGAAAGAGTTCGGATCCATAGAATCCCCGCACAAACCGCGACCCGCGCACGATGTGCGTCGTGAAGGTGATCTCGTCCGCGCGGGCGATGAACGCCCGACCCGCGCGCATGCCGCGCAGCCTTTCCTCACCCTCTCGTTCGAGGCGGTCGACCTCGCTGGTAAGGATCTCGACGGTCGCGGCGTCCACCACGTCCGGGAGAACGCAGTAGCCGTCCTCGTTGTACTGGGCACACGCGGCCTCGTCGAGGATGCGTGTGGGCCCGGTGATCGGCCGCCAGCGGAAGTCCCGGTTCCATTCGTGCGGTGACGGGTCGGGCGGCTCGGAAGCCTCCCGACCCGTCGGGGCCGGCAGCCGGAATCCGTTGTCGCAGAACGCCCGCCAGGCCGCAGAATCGTCGCGGAAAACCTCGCGACCGCCCCGGCTGGGCGTGGCGCGGACGACGAGATCGTCATGAAGGAACAGCACGGGTTGGTCGGGCGCCGCATCCCGGTCGAAATGCCGGGCCAGCGCTGGAAACCGGCGCAGTACCGCCGCCGGCACGGCTGTCGCGGTGCTCATGGGACTCCTCGAGTATCGATATGCGCAGCGATGACCGACGGGCGTCGCCTACTGCGCGCGGGTACCGTTAGCGGCCGGATCGTCGGCGCTGACGTGCTGGAGCAGTGCTCGGGGGGTTGGCGCGACATCGAAGAGGACACGGATGGGGACCCGACGGCCGAACGCGTGGCGAACCCGGGCGACGATCTTGATCGCGTGGATCGAATGGGCGCCTAGGTCGAAGAAGTCGTCGTCTGGCCCTACTCCGTCGTTCTCCAGGACGCCGCGCCAGATCCCGGTCATCTCGTCGAGCCGTTCGAGGGACAGACGGCCGCCGTCGAGCGGGTTGGACGGCTCCGGGTCGGCATCGGCATCGGCGTCGGCGGGCGGCAGCCCGGGCACGGCCACCGTCGCCGCGGCCCGTTCGGCCAGCCGGCCCACAGCGGCCCGGTCGATCTTGCCGGACACGGTTACCGGCAGCCGTTCGAGCGCGACCAGTGCGGACGGCACCTGGTAGGCCGGCACGAGATCGCGAAGCGCCGCCAGCACGTTCCTCGGCTCGATCGCGTCCTCGAGGACCGCGCCCGCGACCAGGCGGCTGTCGGCCCCTGCGCCCACTGAGGCCGCCGCAGCCGCGCGGACTCCTGGCACCGCGGCGAGCGCCGCGTCGACCGCGCCGAGCTCGACGCGGTGCCCCCGGACGGAGACCTGGCCGTCCCGGCGGCCGACGAACTCGAGGGTGCCGTCCGGGAGCCGTTTGACAATGTCGCCGGTACGGTACCAGCGGGCGTGGCCGCCGTCGACGGCCGGCAGCCGGACGAAGGCAGCGTCGGTCTCGGCGGGCAACCCGAGATATCCGCGCGCGACTCCGGACCCGCTGATGAACAGCTCGCCCTCGCCCTCGCCGCCGGGCACGGCCGCCACGTGAACCGACCCGTTGATCGGGACGCCGATGGGGACCGTCGAACGGTCCTCCCACGGGTCGGGTTCGCCGACCCGGTACATCGTGGCGCCCACCGTCGTCTCGGCCGGGCCGTAATGGTTCCAGATCGCCACACCGGGCCGAGCCGCGCGGACCCGCCGCACGAGTCCCCACCGCGCCACCTCGCCGCCCAACACTAGGTGCCGTCGCGGCAGCACCGCCGTGTCCGGTGTCGCGAGCAGCGCCTCAAGATGACTTGGCGTGATCTTCAGGAGATCGACCGCGTTCCCCGCACACAGGTGCTCCAGCGCGTAGGGGTCGGTCGCGGTCTCGTCATCGGCCAGCAGGAGCATGCCGCCGCGGGTGAGCACCGAGAAGAGCACGGTGAACCCGAGGTCATACGCCGGTGACGTCACGACCAGGCATGTCATGCCCGCGGCGTCGATCCGCTCGCTCAGCGCGTCGATGTAGGTGAGCAGGTTACGGTGCTCGACCACCACCGGCTTGGGATGCCCGGTCGACCCGGAGGTCGTGATCACATAGGCCGCGTCCGCGGGCATGACGGCGGGAGCGGCCCTCCCGGGGAACCGCTCGAGGGTCAGCTCCGCCAGGTTGACGGCCTCGGGGCGGGCCACCGGCTGTTCCGGCAACTGGATCACCAGCGGGGCCCCACAGGCGCCGACACGTTCGTCAATCACGGCATCGGGGCTGGACGCCGGCAGCACGGTGAACGCGGCTCCCGCCTTGAGCACGCTAAGTAGCGCGACCACCATGTGCACGGACAGCGAGCCGATGACCGGCACGACCGCGCCAGCCGGCAGCCGCCGGGCGAGCAGTCCGGCCGCCACCGCGTCGGAGCGCTCGTCCAGCTCCCGCCAGGTGATGCTGGCTGACCGGTCACGGGCGGCCACCTGCTCGGGCATGCGCGCGGCGACCGCCCGGAACCGCCCGTGCACTGTTCCGTCCGTCGGGGCGGTCCGGTCGGTTTCGGTGACCAGATCGTCGACGATCTCCGCGAACCGGGCGGCGAGCGCGCTGACCTCCGTCTCGTCGAAGGCGTCGTGCGCGTAGTCCCATTCGAGCGTCAGCGCCGGCTGCCCGTCGGTCTCGACGACGTTGAGGCTCAGGTCGAAGCGCACATAACCTGCCGGGTCGGGGATCGTCTCGGCCAGGGCACCGGCGAAGTCCGTCGGGGTCACGTGGTCCCAGTTGAAACATGCCGGGATCAACGGGACGGCCTCCCGCCGCCGCCCGGGCGCGGGCCGGGGTGGCTGGCCGAGGCGCGCGATCTCGGCGAAGGGCAGGCCCGCGTGCTCCCGCGCCGTCAGCAGCGCCTCTCGCACGGACGGCATCGCCTCGCGAGCGGACCCGCTCCCCGAAGGTCCGACCCACAGCGGCACCAGGTTCGAGAAGTAGCCCACGAGGCCGCTCCGGCCATCCGCGTCCCGCGGGTCGACCGAGACGCCGACCGGGGCCGACCGCCCCGACTCGCGCAGCAGCGCCACGAAGCAGCTCAGGACCGTGGCGTACGGGGTGCACCCAGCGGCCGCGCCTGCCCGGCGAAGCGCCGCGGTCGTCGAGGCGGTCAGGGCCGAGCGCAGCCGGGAGCCACGCCCGCCGGCAAGCCCGGGGCGGTCCCGTGCCGGCAGGGCCGGCTCGTCCGGGATGGTGGACAGCGCCGCCCGCCAGAACCGCCGGTCCGCCTCACCGTCCGTGTCGACCTGGCGCTGGCGCCACGCTGCGAAGTCGACGGGCTGGCCCGGGGAGTCCACGGGGACGCCGATGGCCTCTCCGTACGCACGGGCGAGATCCTTGATCAGGATTCGCTCGGAGAAGCCGTCATAGACGATGTGGTGCGCGGCCACGACGATCCGGTGCCGCCGCGCGCCGAGGCGGAGCACGCTCACCCGCCACAGGGGTCCCCCGGTGACATCGAACGCCTGCCGGGCGTCGTGGTCGTACCAGCGCGCCAGCTCATCGGCGCGGTCCGACTCCGAGAGCGCGGTGAGGTCGACGACGCCGACAACTGGGGCGAGCGCCCGGTGCACGACGAGCGTCTCCCCATCGGCCTCCACCGTCATCCGCAGCGCCTGATGCCGCCGGGCCGTGGCGGTGACCGCTTCCTGCAGCGCGTCGATGTCCACCTCGGCGGGCAGGTCGAGGGAAGTCCGCACGATGCACGCGAGGGCGGTATCCGGCTCCGCCTCGCAGGCCAGCCACATGAGCCGCTCGTTCGCGCTGACCGCGAGCTTCGCCTCGACCTCGTCCGTCTCGATTCCACCCGCATCGATCCCACCCGCATCGATCCCACCCGCATCGCCTGGCCAGGGACCCGGCGCGCCCGACAGCGTCAACACAACGGCGTCGAGCGCGTCGCGGGCGGAGAACCCCGCGGGCCCGGAACGCACCGCGGCCGTCAGGCGTGGCGCCACGTCCCGGCGGGTGACGAGACTCAGCTCCCATTCGGCTCCCGGATCGTTCGGCTCGTAGTCGGCCTCATAGCGCCGCGCGATCCGCCGCGCCTGCGCGCCGTCCTCGATCATCGTCAGGTCGACCAGGTGCAGGTGCGGGAGACCCGCCCGCTCGACGAACGCGCGGATGCTCGGCTCCGCCACGGCGGCCACGGCGGCCGCGGCGACGGCCGCACGGACCTCGTCCACGCCCACTCCACCGGGCAGTTGAGCCGCCGCGGTCGTCAGCTCGGGCTGGCCCGGGGCAAGGCGGGCGGCGTCCCTCCCCCTCGACGGCACTACGACACCGCCGGCGCCGGACGATTCCGGCTGCGCCTGGCGGGCAGACACCAGCAGGTCGACACCCGCCAACAGGTCGGTTGCCGCCACGCCGAAATCGACAAAACACGCGATCTCGTCGACGCCGAGCGACCCGAAACGGCGCGCGGTCCGCAGGCACGCGTCGCGGTCACCGATCATCGCGTTGTGCCGCAGGTACCGGTCCACGGCCCGGTCCAAGAGGTAGGCGCGATCATCTTCGCGCAGCCGTTGCAGCACGGTGCGCTCGGCACTGTCCAGCACCGCGGACAGTAGGTCCACCGACGAGCCGAGATAGCGGCCCAACGGTCGCCGGGCCAGCTCGACGGCGGAGTCGTCGGCGGTCATCAGGGTGTGCACCAGTGCCGTCACGTGCCCGGGGCCAGGCCATCCCGCGGCCGCGCGCGCCTGCCGGTAGACGGCGATGTTGGCCCGCAGCTGCTCGTGCGTCTGCCCGACCAGATTGGTCAGTACCGACAGGCCGCGTTCGCCGGCGGCACGGAAGGTCTGCTCGGATCTCAGCGCCGCGATCCAGACCGGCAGTTCGGGCTGCAGCGGGCGCGGGAAGATTCGTACCTCAGCCCCCACCCCGCCGCCGGAGGCGTTGATCGTCTCGCCACGCCACAGTCGGCGCACCGTGTCGAGATCCCGCCACATGACGGCACGCCGGTCGTCGAACGGCTCACGGGCCAGGACGAAGTCGTTGCGCTGCCAGCCCGAGGCGAAGGCCACCCCGGCACGGCCGTGGGAGAGGTTGTCCACCGTCGCCCAATCCTCCGCGACGCGGATGGGGTCATGCAGTGGCAGCACCACGCTGCCCGCGTGGATGCGGATCGTCGAGGTGGTGCCGGCGAGGAAGGCGGCGAGCACCGATGGGTTCGGGGACAGCCCGCCGAAGGAGTGGAAGTGCCGTTCCGGCAGCCATACCGCGTGAAGATGGCCATCGGCGGCCTGCACAGCCGAGCTGACCACATCGAACTTCCGGCTGTCGGCGTGCCCGGGGTAGTCGCCGAAGAAGGACAGGCTCAGAGTGGGGACCGCCGCGCCCGCGCCGGGTACCCCGCCGAGGTCCGCTGCGCTGAGGGGTGCCGCCGCGGCCGTCTCGTCATGGGCATGGCGCGGGGCCACGACGGCGTGGGGCACAGGCGGGCCGGCGGCAGGCGCAGGCGGGCTGGACCGCGTCTCGGCCTGCGACCGTGGCACCCTGGCAGGCGGTGGCCGCTCGCCCGCCCGGTCCCGAGCGAAGAATCCGGCATCCCGCAGTTCCCGGGCGCTGCTGGTCGCGCCCTCGATGATCTGATCGATGTCCTCGTCGGTGTGCGCGGTGGACAGGAAGCAGGTCCCGCCCTCGACGATGTAGATGCCCTTCGTGAGCATGGCCGCGTTGAAGTAGTCCATCTCCAGCGGCTGGTGGACGAAGCTCAGATTGCCGTTGACGGCGAACCGGAAGAAGGACCCGAAGTTGTGGACGGTAATCGGGACTCCCAGCGCAGCGAACCGGTCGTTCAGCTCGGCGCGCATGCGGTCGGTGCGTGTGTTGAGCTCAGTCTGGATTCGCCCACCGTCACGGCGGAACTCGCTGAGCACCGCGTGCGCGGCCGCCATCGCCAGGGGATGACGGCAGTAGGTGCCGGCGGTATAGGTTGTCGGCGTCGTGGCCGCCCCGGCGCCCCCATCCACCCGATCCATGACGTCAGCGCGCCCGGCGACGACACCCAGCGGCATACCGCCACCCACGATCTTTGCGTACGAGACGATGTCGGGCCGCACTCCGAAATGCGCGGCCGCGCCGCCCGGATGAATCCGGAATCCGGTGAGGATCTCGTCAAAGGCCAGCAGGGATCCGCTCGCCGTCGTGATGTCGCGAAGCTCTCGGAGAAATTCGCCGGGATGGATGTCCGGCCGGCGGTTCTGTACCGGCTCGACCAGCACCGCGGCCAGGTGGTCGCCACGGCGTCGGACCTCGTCGAGTGCTCTGTGGTCGGCGAACGGCAGCACGATGACGTCCTCAACGAGGCCGGGCGTGATACCGATCGCCGTCGGCACGGCGGTGACGTCGTGCACGCCTGCCTGGTTAACGATAGTCGAATCGAAATGACCGTGGTAGGAGTTACGGAAGAGTGCGATCGTCCGGCGGTCGGGGCCTTGGTGGGCGCGTACGAGCCGCATCATGGTCATGACCGCTTCAGTACCGCTGTTGCAGAACAGCACTCGATCGGTGCCGGTCAGGCCGGCGATCATGCGCGCGACATCGCCGGCGAGCGCCGACTCCGGTCCCAGTTGCATGCCGTCGACGAGCTGCCTGCGCACCGCGTCGACGATGAACGGCGCCTGATGGCCGAACAGGTTGACCCCGAAACCCATGGCGATGTCGACGTAGTCGTTGCCGTCGAGGTCGGTGATGTGCGCGCCCTGGGAGGACACGACGCGCAGCGGCGCCGCAAACGCTGCCGTCTCCGAGCGAACCTCGGACGAGCTGCGGCGGTTGTTGCACATCACCGGCAGGTACTCGTGATGTGCGGCGATGGAACGGCTCGTCTGCCGGGTATAGGTCTCTGTCAGGCTGCGCACGTACCCCGCACGCCCCTGGTCCGTCCGCAGTGAGGGCACCGCCGCACGCTCCGGCGCTGCGGCCGAGGAACGAGCCGCGGCCGACGCGTTGGCGATCACGTACTCGCCGAGGGCCTCGACGGTCAGCAGCTCCTCGAACAGCTGCCGCAGGACCAGCTCGACCTCGAAGGTCGTCTCGAACCGGTTGACCAGTTCGACGAACACCAGCGAGTCCGCCCCCTGTTCGAGCAGAGGCTGGCGGAGGCCGACCTCGTCGGGCGCAAGCCCCAGCAGTTCCGCGACCCAACCCGCGATCAGCGCCACCGGTTCTCCGGCAGGAGGCGGCACCGCGGTCGCCGCTGTCCCCGCCGGGATGGACGCGGGCGTGCGATGCCGTGTGGTCGTGCCGCCTGCGGCGACGACAGCGGGGGTCATGGGGATCCTTTCAGCGGAGGAGCCGTGCGCCGTCGCGCGCCCGACCGATGCCGACGCACGTTCGAGCCACATCCGTCTGCGGTCGTACGGATGAGCGGGCAGCCGCGCCCGGCGATACGAACCGGGCCGGTGGAGACAAGACCAGTCGACGTCCGCGCCCAGCAGGTACAGGGCAGCGGCGAGGGCCGCCAGGTCATCTCGGATCTCCGCGAGCACGCGGTCGACCCTGGCGTCACCGGTATGCGCATCACGCCTTCCGACCCGCACGACGGCCACGCCGTCACCGTCGGTGGGGTCGGCGGCGACTCGCAGGGTGTAGTCCCCGGCAGGCAGGAGGGCCGCGCACGCGTCCTGGAGGGTGACCCCCGCGAGCGCACCCGCAGCGGCCCCCTCGACGATGATCCGGCGCGGGGCGTCGCCGCCCACCGCGTGGGCCCGCTCGCATCCGATTCCGGTGTGCCACAACCGCAGCGCCTCCAGCGCCTCGCCCGGCGTCGTGGCCGCTACGACAAGGCGGCACCGGTGGTGGTCGCGGCCGACCGCGGCGGTGGCGCAGATATCTCGGAACGCCGTGGGATCGGCCGACGCGAGTATCGCCCCGTACTCAGCGGCGAGCGCGCGCAGAGCTGGTTCGGTGCGAGCGGAGATCGCCAGTAGGTGAGCGGTGCCCGCTGGCACGGCCGCAGGTGCCGATGGTGCCGGTGGGTCCTCTACGACGACGTGCGCGTTTGTACCCGCCATGCCAAACGAGCTGATCACTGCCCGCCGTGGCCGCTCGCGCCGCGGCCACTGAGTCAGACTGCCAGTCACCGAGAACGGGATGCTCCCCCAAGCGATCTCCGGATTGCGTGTGTCGGCGTGCAGGGTCGGCGCGATTGCGTCGTTTTCCTGGCAGAGCAGCACCTTCGCGAGCGAGAGCAGTCCCGCGGCGGCTTCGAGATGTCCGAAGTTCGACTTCACCGAGCCGAGCTCGATCCTGCCCGCACTCCTGAATTCCTGCGCGAGGGCCGCCACCTCGATCGGATCTCCCAGCCGGGTCCCGGTTCCGTGTGCCTCGACAAGATCTACCGTCTCGGGACTGACCGCCGCGGCACGTAACGCGGCCGCGATCACCTCGCGCTGCGCCACTCCATTCGGAACAGTCAGGCCCGCGCCGCGGCCGTTACCATTGATCGCGGAGCCAGCGATGACGGCCAACGGGCTACGGCCGGCGGTCAGCGCCGCGTCCAACGGCTGCAGCACGACCGCCAGCGCACCTTCGCCCTGCCCGAAGCCCTCGGCGTCTGCTGCGAAGGGCCGGCAGCGACCGCGCGGCGCCACGGCGTTCAGCGCGGCGCGTAGGAGCAGGTTCTGCGGCGAGGCGATCAGGTTTGCAGCGGCCACCACCGCGAGATCGCAGTCACCCTCCCTCAGTGCCTGGCAGGCAAGGTGCAGGGCCACCAGCGACGAGGAGCAGGCGGTGTCCACGTGGACTGCCGGGCCGCGGAACCCGAACACGTGGCCGAGGCGGCCGGCGGCCACGCCGCGTGCGGTACCGGTCCCGGTGTACTGGTCAAAAAGGTCGCGTCGACGCAGGTCAACGCTGTGCAGTAGATAGTCGTCACTGCTGGTGGAGACATATGCACCGACCCGTTTGTCGGCCGTGACCGACAGCGGCACGCCGGCATCCTGGAAGGCACGGTCAGTGACCTCAAGAATCATGCGCTGCTGCGGGTCCATTGCTGCGGACTCGCGGGGGGAAATCCGGAAGTAGATGGGGTCAAAGGTGTCGTGATCGTCGACCAGCGCCGCCGCACGTACCGCGATCGCACCTGCCCGGTCATTACCCTCCAGCGGCCACGCAGCCTCCTCTCCGTCGAGAGGAAGAGGCCTAATTGCATCACCGCCATCACGCAGGAACTTCCACAGCGCTGTAGGCGTTTCAATCCCGGCAGGCAGTCGCACGCCCAGACCGAGAACAGCGATGGGCTGGCGAGGCGTCGTACGCAGCCGATTGATCTCTAATCGCTGCTCAGCCAGCAGTTCCCGCGCATCCCGAAGCAGTGACCAGCCATCAGTATCCGACGAGCACGACTGAGTCCGATTTCTCACACTCTCTATCACCTTTCCAGCAAACTCAAGATAGGCATTTTGAGCCATCGTCTCCGGCGCGACCTATCGCCTTCCGTCGCTCATTACCTGGGGATTTCGTCACCCGAGACGGGATATGGTCGCGTCCCCTGATAGAGGCTGACATAGGCGACGCCTGCTCGTAACGTGGATGCCGGGACACTGTTCTCTGCGCGCCTTCTCCAGGCAGAGCGATCTACTCGAGGAACGTCGACACCGCCACCGAGCCGACGCCCTCTACGCCATGATCTGCAACTGCCAGCCCTAGCGGGGGGCCCGCCGTCACACACATACCCGACCAAGACCAAGCCGCTTGACAACGCCATAGAGATACCCCGCCCTACTCGCTCCCCGTAATGGTAGGCCTGCCTCCAGGCCGCTCGGACCCTCTTCTCTGAAATTTACGAAAACCACGCCAAGGAGCTCATTCGAAAAATGGAAATACAATCAATCAATTAGAAAAATAAGGATTTGTGATGATTTCTTCTTGACAGCAAGAGATGGCTAGGCGTAAGCTTCCCGACTTCAACGGCTTGACCGATAGGCAACGGCCTAGGCCGTATCTCGTGGATCAAGGGCACCGGGTAGTCTTCATGATCCATGGTTGGTCGGCATGAGATCACCGAATCCGCGTGGACGCGGATCGAGCCGCTGTTGCCGAAAAACCCGCCCCGTGGTGGCCGCTGGCGTGATCACCGCCTGGTCCTCGACGGGATCCTGTTCCGGGAGCGGACCGGGATCCCGTGGGCGGACCTGCCGGAGCGGTACGGGCCGTGGCAGACGGTCTACAACCGGTTTCGACTATGGTCGCTGGACGGGACCTGGGAGAAGATCCTCGAGCAGGTCGTGGTCAAGGACGACTCGGTCGGCGCTGTCGAGTGGGAGGTGTCGGTCGACTCGTCGGTCGTGCGCGCCCATCAGCACGCCGCCGGTGCCCGTCACCGGCCCCCGAAGGACAAAAGGTGCCTCTATGTTCTTCGTCAAGCCGGTGAGGGGGTCGGGGCCTGGTAGAAGGTCCCATCGCGGAGCATCGCGTAGAGCACGTCGATCCGGCGTCGGGCGAGGCAGGTGACGGCTGCGACGTGATGTTTGCCTTCCGCGCGTTTCTTGTCGTAGTAGGCCCGGGACGCGGGTTCGCGTGGGGAGGCGAACGCGGCCAGGTAGAAGGCGCGTTTGAGTTGTTTGTTGCCGCGTCGGGAGGGGTGTTCCCCGCGGATGGAGGAGCCCGATGTTCGGGTGGCTGGGGCGAGACCGGCGTAGGCGGCCAGGTGCCCGGCGGTGGGGAAGCTGCTGGCGTCCCCGACGTCGATGAGGATGCGGGCGGCGGTCCTGACCCCGATACCGGGCATGGAGGTCAGGACCTTGGAAAGAGGGTGGGCCTCCAGGAGTTGTTCGATCCGTTCCGCGAGGAGTTTCCGCTGGTCATAGACGGCGGTCAGGGAACGGGCCAGGCTGGTGATGATCAGCGTCGCCGCGTCGGTGCCGGGTACTGTCACGGTCTGCTCGTCCAGGGCGGCGACGATGTCTTCTGCCAGGCGGTCGGCCATGCGCGGCGCTTGTGGTCGTAGCAGGGTTACCAGCCGGCGGCGTCCGGCCTTACGGATCTGGGCTGGGGAGCCGAAACGTTCCAGCAGGGTACGTACGGCCGGGTGCTCCAGTCGGGGTCCCAGCACGCGTTCCAGCGAGGGGTGGATCTGGGTGAGCAGGCCACGGAGCCGGTTGCTGGTACGGGTCGTCTCCTGAGCGAGGTCGTCGTCGAAACCGACGAGCATCTCCAGTTCGGCGCGGGTGTCGTCGTCGGGAGCGAGGTCACGCAGGGTGTGGGGCATGGTGCGGGCCGCGTCGGCGATGATGAACGCGTCTCGCGCGTCGGTCTTGGCTTCGCCGGGATAGATGTCAGCGATCCGCCGCATGGTCAGACCTGGCAGATAAGCGACACGGCAGCCGGCGTCGCGGGCAACAGCCAGCGGCAGAGCGCCGATGGAGGCCGGCTGGTCGACGACGACCAGCACAATACCGTGCTTGGCCTGCAGCCGGGTGAAAACCTCCCGCAGTTTCGGTTCGCTGTTAGGTAGCCGCTTGTCGAACGCCTTCTTCCCTGCCGGAGTGAGGGCTGTGGCATGGTGCTCGCCCTTGCCGACGTCCAGGCCCAGATAGACGTCGATGCCGCCGATATCGATCACGTGCTGTCTCCCGTGAGAGATGTCTGCTTTCCCGGCCTCATCTGCGGCATCAGCGTGCCGGCATCCACGTTACGAAGAGCCTGTCTCGCTCATGACGAGTTCGACGGTCATGCCCCTGATCAGCGGTCTGCCGATGCCTCCGGAACCTGGTGACACCACTTTTTCGATCATGACCGACGAGGGGCTCAAGTCATGCCAGGTCCGGAGGCCGGGAGCCCCGGCGGGGCCACGAAGAAGGTAACGGGCACTCCAGAAGGACGATCCGGGCGGCTGCGACACCGAGCCGGCCGACCACGCGCTCGGCCGCTCCCGCGGGGGCTGACCAGCAAGGTCCATCTGGCCTGCGAGCAGGGCCAGAAACCACTGTCGCTGCTGGTCACCGCCGGCCAGCGCGGCGACAGCCCGCAGTTCCAGGCGGTGCTCGCCGGGATCCGGGTGCCCCGGGTGGGCCGTGGCCGGCCCCGCACCCGGCCGGTGCGCGTGCTGGCCGACAAGGCCTACAGCTCGAAGGCGAACCGGGCCCACCTGCGCCGCCGGGGGATCACGTGCACCATCCCGGAGAAGGCCGACCAGGCGGCCAACCGGCGCAGGAAGGGCTCGCGGGGCGGGCTGCCGCCGGCCTTCGACCGTGAGGTCTACAAGCAGCGGCACGCCGTGGAATGCGGGATCAATCGGTTGAAAAGGGACAGGGCGGTCGCGACCCGGTATGACAAGCTCGCCGTCCGCTACGAAGCAACCGTGATCATAGCGACGATCAACGAGTGGCTCCCCTGACTTCTGAAACAGGCCCTAGGATCCGCACCGTGGGGGGACAAATGAGCACGTCTGTCGGGATCGGTGGGATGCGCCGGCCTACCCGCGTACCCGTTGCCGATCCCATCCGGTCGGTTCCGCTCCCAAGGCGGGTCGATGATGCCTGCTGACGCGTCCGAGGGACAGCTCATCGCGTCCCGCTACCGGCTGAGATCCGCCGCCTCGGCGCAGGCGGCATGGGTGCGGTCTGGAAGGCACACGACGAGACCCTCGACGTTGCCGTCGCCCTCAAACAGATCAACCTGCAAGGCCAGTCCGCCACCGGGCAACAGGAACTCCTCGCCCGGTCCCGGCGAGAAGCTCAAAGTACCGCCCGGCTACGCGGCCACCCCCACATCGTCACCATGCACGACGTCGTCCAGGACCAGCAGCGGATGCCCTGGATCGTCCTCGAGCTCGTCGATGGCCCCAGCCTCTCCGCCGTC
>NZ_CAKJTO010000066.1:0-29324 GCF_917627405.1 Protofrankia sp. Cj5 | reverse complement strand
TGTGCTGGCCCGGCGCCGGACGATCCTCGGGGAGGACCATCCGCTGACTGTCGGGGTCCGAGATGCGTTGGCGGGTCTTGATTCGTAACGGCCGAGTTGTCGCCTTGTGGATTTGTCGGTGAATCCTGGGGTGGCCGGAGGCGGTTTCACGGCTGGCAAGCTGCGCGGGTCGTGGCTGCCCGGGGAGCGAAGCGGCCCCATGCTGTCTCCCGGCTGTCCGCTGGCGTGCCCCTGCTCGTTTTTCGTCTGCCGCAGACGTATCCGCTGATGGTCTTCGTTGGTCGCCGCGGCCCGCCTATCCCGAAACGCGTCCCGGTAGTCAGTGGGCCTGACCGTGGAACAGGACCAACATCACGAATTCATGCCGTTCGGTACGGCGTGGATTCGCTCATCCGGGGCGGTCGGTCTGACCGGAATGCCCACGGGTTCCGGTATGCCTGGCGTACTTGCCATTCCTGGTCTGGGTTGTGCGCGGCGGCGGGTCAGCGACGCGCCGGCGAGCATGGCCGCCCACGGCCACGCGCAGCCGTCGCGCCGCGCCGCGCTCTTGATCCTAAAACGGCTAATTCGGCAGCCTGCACGTATATCGCCGGACTTGCCACTCCTGCGAGCATGTACGGCGGACCCCATCGAAGAGCCACGGTTATCTGACGTGTGTCAGGCCGCGCTACTCGCGAGGGCGGTGCGGTCGATACGGCTGAGGAGCGCGCGGGCGTTGGCGTCGTGCTGGTAAGGAACGAGTCGTTGCCGTAGATCGGTCATGGCCGTGACATAGCGGGCGGAGATGGGGACTCCGGCGGCAATGTCGATGGCCTGATGGCCGGCGGTGACGGCACCTTCAAGGTCGTTTTGTTGGGTGAAGCTGACCGCGACAACGGTTTGGCTGAGCGCGCCGCGCCGGCCGCGGTTCTGCTTGCGGGCGGCCTCGACGGACTGACCGGCGTACCGGCGGGCTTCGGCGGGGTCACCGATGTCACGGAGGCTGTTCGCGATCTCGCCGGTGATGTAGGGCTCGTCGATGAACTTGGCCCATTCGGGTTCGTTCGCCGGGTTGAGGAGGTCGAAGGTCTTCTCGGCCTGCGCGATGGTGGCGGCGGTGTCGGTGGAACGGCCCAGGCCCGACAGCGCGCGTGCTTCCAACACGTACAGGTCGGTGAGGGCGGCGGGGGCGCGTAGTCCGCGGAGGCCGTGCCGTCCGGCGCGGGCGAGACGGAGTCCTTCGCCGGGGTGCCCGAGCTGGGTTGCCTGATCGGAGAGACCGGCGAGAACGTGGGCGCCGAGCATCCGGTTTCCCGATGCCTCCGCCAGCCGCAGGGACTGAATGAGATAGCGCTGCGCGATGCCGTGTTGGCCGCAGTCGAACGCCATCCAACCGGCGAGGTAGGTCTGTTCGGCGGCGACTTCGAAGAGGGCCTGGCGGACGGGCTCGGGGTGGGATTCCTGCAAGAGGGGGAGGACGTGTTCGGTGAGGTACTGGGCGACGGCGCGTCGGGCGATGTCGCCGCCGCCTTGGATGACGTCCATTTCCTGGAACACGCCGAACATGGTGCGGATGGAGTGGATCGCGTCCATGTCCGCGCGGGCGGTGCGTCCGGAGTCGGCGGCATCCAGGCTGGCCAGGAGCCAATCCCGGCTCGGTCCGGCGAGTGCGCCGAGTACGAAGGATGAACGAAGGAGCACGTCCCGTCGGCGCACGTCGGCCCTCCCGAGCTCTGCGACCCTGCTCAGGGTACGTCGCAGGGAGGGTTCGTACACGAGTCCTTGAGCGGTTGCTTCCGGGTCGGTGACGGGCTGCTGGGCGGTTACCGACCGGCTGTCGACTACCGGCGCCACCACTTCTGGATGGGTGTGCGATGGGCGTGTAGTGGGTTCCCATGGGCGAGGTGCCAGGCCGAGCAGCCGGCCGGGGACGCGGAGTCCGTCCGCGATCCGTTCGATTAGTTCCAGGGAGGCCACCCGGTCCCGACCGTGCACGATCTTGCTGACGCGGCTTTGGTCGAGTCCCTCGACCGCGGAGGCGATGCGGTCCTGACTGGCGGCGTCGTACTTCTTCATCAGGCGGAAGGCGGTGCCGAAGTCGCGGGCGGCGAGAGCGGCGCGCATGTCCTCGCGGGCAAGGAGCCGTGCGGACACCGTGTACGGGCCGTGCGAAAAAGCCGACATGTTTGATCAACCTTCCGGCCGGGAGAGGGGGACACGTCTCGTGGCAGGACTGGCGCCGACAGTACATGGATTACGCCCGACAGGTAGGGAAAGTTCACCTATTGAGCGGGCGTGTTGCCGTCGCTGACGGATTGCCGGCTGAGGCCAGGGGACGTTCACATGGGAACGTCCCCTTCCGTTGGCTCGTGTTGTGCCGTGAGGCTGTGCCACAGCTGGCCCTGCCCCGTGTTGGGCGTTTGTCTCCGCGGGGCCGGGTCGGCGTCTAACACAGCCGATGGGACGGGACGGTGGGGCCGGTGACGGCAACCGGGGAAAACACAACAGGCGACGGAAATACGGGCGGACGGATGCCTGTCCTCTACGGCGTGGTGCGTTTCGAGCCGGGCGGGGAACGACAGGTCCGCGACACGACGATCACGTTTGATTCGCCGGCGTCGGCGGAGTTGTTCGCGGTGGAAAGCGGTTGGCACGACTATCAGGTGACGCCGCTGTTCTTCTTCGTCGACACCGTCCCGGCACCGGCGGCGGCGGCGGGGCGGATGTTGCTGGGTGCGGCGCTGGCACGGTCGATGCGTCGGGCCGGCGGCCGATGACCGGCGGTGGGGAGTACGCGGTCACGATCCATCCGGCGGATCGGCCGGTGGACGTGGCGCGGGCCTGGGCGGCGTTGCCAGCTGGGGTGGGGTTCGCGGAGGCATTCGGTGATGTTGACGTGACGCTCGTGTTTCGGCCGGTCGGTGAGCTGGTGTCGCCATGGGAGCCGGGTGAGAGTACGTCTGTAGCAGGCTGAACGACGGTTGTGTGGCTGCGACCGCGACAAAGGCCAAGGGGTCAGGATTCCGGCGGGCGGCAATGCCTGTTGCCGGCGTGCTGGCCCCTTACCTGTGGGCGCTCTGAGTCGTGACGAGGTTCTCGACGGCGGCCAGGCGGCGGCTCATGTCCGCAAGCTGCTGTTCGATGCGGCCGATACCGTGGATCGACCCCAATCTTGGCCAACAGGCCTTCGGAGAGTTCGCGGCGCACTGGATGGAAACCGGAACGCTTCGGCCTGGCGTTCGGCAACTTTATGACCGCCAAGTACGCCTTCGGATTATCCCGACGTTCCGCGATGTCTCCGTCGCGGACATAACAACCAGGCTCGTCCGCGAATGGTACTCGGGCCTGATGAAGGAAGCGGCCGAGCGGAAACGAGGCGCCGTCTCGGTCGACACGTCGTACCGCCTACTTCGCGGCATCCTGACTACCGCCGTGGACGACGGACCCATCCATCGCAACCCGTGCCGTATCAAGGGCGCGGGCGCCGTACGCGAAACCAAACGGCCCGAGATCACCGTCGATCAGCTCTGGTCGCTCTCGGATACCGTGCCTGAACGGTACCGGGCGCTCGTCTGGCTGGCTTCGGCAACGGCGATGCGCTCCGGAGAGCTGGCCGCACCGCGGCGGAAGGACGTCGACCTACGCCGACGCGAGATCAGGATCGACCCGAAGGAAGGGCAGTACATCGAGCCAGGCGGCGGCGAGGAACCCTACTTCGGCCCGCCCAAGACGGACGCTGGCGCCCGGACGATCCCCATCCCGGAAACGATCCTCGGCATCGTCGTCCTCCACATGCACGACCACGCGTAGAAGGAAGACCGTGGCCTCGTCTTCACGACCAAGGACGGCAACCCGGTAAGCCGGCACAACCGCTCCTGGTGGCGTCGAGCGTGCCGCATCGTCGGTGTGGCCGAGAACACCCACCTTCACGACTGCCGGCACGCCGGCCTGACCCTTGCCGCACAGTCCGGCGCCACCCTGCGCGAGCTGATGGCGCTCGGCGGACACTCGACCCCGCGCGCCGCACTGATCTACCAGCGTGCCACCCGCGAACGGGCATCCGAAGTCGCACGGGGCATGTCGGCTCGCCTGGCAAAGGGCGACCCCCGGCCGCGCCGGCCCTGATGGCACATCCGCCGCTACTGGCACGCGAATGGCACAAACGGGCCTCAGCCATAGAAACGTGGAGGTTCCAGGGGGCTCGGCCCCCTGGGCTGGCATGGCGAAACGAGCAGGTCAGACCCTGTCTGACACAGTCCACCCAGAGTGGAGCGGGCGACGGGAATCGAACCCGCGTTGCAAGCTTGGGAAGCTCGTGTTCTGCCGCTGAACTACGCCCGCGTGGTACGTACAGCATCCTACAGGCCGGCACGAGCGCGGCGCGGGATGGTCCCGACGGCCCGTCCGCATCGCCGTGCTCATGTCGCTTCGCTCCGGGCCGGTCGCATCCGGGCCGGTCGCATCCGGGCAGCGTCGCCGTTCCCGCGACCGCTGGTGACAACACGCAATGAACCACCGCACCGACGACCCGACGCAAGATAGCTAGATCATAGAACTACTCTCCGGAGTCAACGCGCCAGCCGAGTGCAACCCCGGGGAGGAACACGTGCAATTGCGCAAAACGGTCGTCTCGCTGGCGACCGCGGTTTTGGTCATCGGCGGCACCACATCAGCCACCGCCAGCGACAGCGCTGTCACCAACGCGCCGACGATATCGATCACCGCGCTGGACGCCTGCTCAGCGGCCGACCTGGACAACGATCGCCGGCTCGGCCCGGCAGCACTGCCGCTGTTCGGCGCGGTAGGCGCAGAGCTCTTCTTCTATGACAGGACCGGCGGTCAGCCGCGGCAGCAGTTCCTGGACACCTGGTGGAACCCGGCCGCCCGCTCGGGCAACGGCGACTGGATCTTTCCACCGCAGAACGGATACATGATCAACGCGGATGGCACTCCCATCCGGACGGTGACGTCACTGGCTCCCGGGCAGGAAATCGACCGGTTCGGCGGGACAGGCGGCGGATTCCTCGCGCCGAAGGGGCTCCGCTACGCCGACCGGTCGATCCCGCCAAGCAACCTGGACTCCTCAACGGATCCGGCTGGCTGCAACTACCACGTCTACCGGGTGCTGAAGACCTTCTCGGTCTACACCGGAACGGTTCGTCCATGGTTCGATCAGCCCGGTAACGGCCAGCAGTACCAGTTGGACGGCTCCCTCGTCCCCGGTGCCCCGGCCGACGGCGATCTGCACGTCCAATGGCTGCTCGACCATCAATATCTGGAGGATGAGGCGCACCCGAAGAAGCTGTAGATCAACCGAGCCAGCTCCCGCGGCGACCGGAGCGACCGCCCGCGACGACCGGAGCGACCGGTAACGTACTCGGACGTGTTGCTGTCTGACGGGGATATCCAAGCTGAGATCGCCGCGGGACGGGTATGCCTGGACCCGTACGATCCGGCTCTCGTCCAGCCGAGCAGTGTCGACCTTCGGCTCGACCGGTGGTTCCGGGTGTTCCAGAACCACCGGTACAGCCACATCGACCCCGCCGTCGAGCAGGAGGATCTCACCGACCTCATCGCCCCGGACGACGACGACCCGTTCGTCCTGCATCCCGGCGAGTTCGTACTCGGTTCGACACTGGAGATCATTTCCCTGCCTGACGATCTTGCCGGCCGGCTGGAAGGCAAGTCCAGCCTGGGACGCCTGGGCCTGCTCACCCATTCCACCGCTGGTTTCATCGATCCCGGCTTCTCCGGCCATGTCACCCTTGAGCTGTCAAACGTCGCGACCTTGCCCATCAAGCTCTGGCCAGGGATGAAGATCGGCCAGCTCTGCCTCTTCCGGCTCTCCTCCCCCGCCACGCATCCCTATGGCTCGGCCATTTACGGTTCCCGCTACCAGGGACAACGCGGCCCGACTCCATCCCGCGCATACCGTGACTTCACCCGTGCGGCAGTGCCATCAGACAACCATGGCCCGACACCGCCGCGATCATAAAACGGTCAACGGAACAACCGGTCAACGGCTCGGGTCGGCCCGGAAGAGCTTCGGCTCCCGCCCGGGTGGCTGGGACGGCTGGGGGCTGGCCGGGGTGGCGGGCACGTCACGGCGCACCGGGCCATCCATCGACACTTCGACAGCTTCGCCGCAGTGAAGAATCATGATCGGTTCGCCACGCAGCAGCACGTAGCTCGCGGTGGAGTCGGTGACCTCAACCCGCAGCCGTCGTCCACGCGTGCACAGGGTGAACGCAAGCCTACTGATCCCTTCCGCCAGGCGAGGCGCGAACGACAGTACGCCCGACATGTGAGCTTCCGGGTTGACAGCGCCCGAGTTGACAGCCCCCGGGTAGTCGCGCAACCCGCCGAACCCCTCAACCAGCGCTATCCAGCTGCCGGCCAGCGAGGCCATGTGCAGGCCGTCGAGAGCTCGGCCGCGCAGGTCACGGAGGTCGATCAGCGCCGCTTCGCGCAGATAGTCGTGGGCGAGACCGAGATGACCGACCTCGGCCGCCAGCACTGCCTGCGCTGACGAGGACAACGACGAGTCGCGAACGGTGAGGGCTTCGTAGTAAGCGAAGTTGCGGGCCTTCTGCTCCTCCGTGAACGCCTCCCCGCGGCGCTGCATCGCCAGTACCAGATCAGCCTGCTTCACCACCTGCTTGCGGTACAAATCGAAATAGGGGAAGTGCAGGAGAAGCGGGTACTGGTCAGGACGTGTGTGCTCGAAGTCCCACACCTGGTGACGGGTGAATCCCGCCGACTGCGGATGCACCCCGAGTTTTTCATCGTAGGGGATGCACATGTCCCCGGCCGCGTCCCGCCAGGACGCGGCCTCCTCCGCGTTCACGCCGAGTTCGTGCGCCCGCTCGGGATGCCGCCGAACCGCGTTCGCCGCCTCCACCAGGTTCTGTTGCGCCATCACGTTGGTGTAGACATTGTTGTCGGCGACCGCGCTGTACTCGTCCGGCCCGGTGACTCCATCGATGTTGAAGGCACCGTCCAGATCATGATGGCCGAGTGACCGCCAGAGCCGGGCCGTTTCGACCAGCAGCTCCAGGCCGATGTGCCGTTCGAAATCGCTGTCTCCAGTGACCCGGACATGGCGGATCACCGCGTCCGCTATATCCGCATTGATGTGAAATGCCGCGGTGCCGGCCGGCCAGTACCCAGAACATTCCTCGCCGTGAATCGTCCGCCACGGGAACGCCGCCCCGGACAGGCCGAGCAGGCGAGCGCGCTCCCGGGCCATGGGCAGGGTGGCGTGCCGCCAGCGCAGTGCGTCCGCCGCCGCGTCCGGGGCTGTATAGGTGAGCACGGGAAGCACGTAGCTCTCGGAATCCCAGAACGTGTGGCCGTCGTAGCCGGGACCGGTGAGCCCCTTCGCCGGGATCGGCCTGCGCTCGGCCCGCGCGCTCGAGGACAGGACATGGAACAGGGCGAAACGGACGGCCTGCTGTACCTCGGCATCACCGTCGACCTCGACGTCCGCGCGGGCCCAGAAATCGTCAAGATAGGCCCGCTGCTCGGCGAGCAGCCCCTCCCAGCCAGTCTGGCGGGCGGCGGTCAGCGCGGCCGCGGCCTGGTCGCGCAGCGCTGGCAGGGAGCGCTGCTCCGACCATCCATAGGCAATGAACTTGACGAACCGCAGCTTCTGACCAGGAGCAAGCAGCGCGGTGATGGTCACGCGACAGGAGTCGGCGTCGCTCTCGGCGGTCACCCCCGTGGCCGACCGCCGGTCAATCGCATGATCCATAGCAGCGGCGACCCGGATAGCGCTGTACCGCGTCCGGTGCACCAGCTCGGCGTGCGAACCATGGCTGCCGTTCCACTCCGCCACCAACGGCGCCTCCAGCGCCACGGCGGCCCGCGGGTCCGCGGACTGTGCCGGCAGCTGCTCGTTGGCGACCAGCTCGGACTGCACAACCAGCCGGGCCGAGGCATCCAGCGGCTCGACCTCGTAGCAGATCGCCGCCATAGCCCGCTGGACAAAGGAGACCAACCGCACCGACGACATGCGGATCGCCTGGCCCGCCGGTGACACCCATTCGGCCGTGCGGCTCAGCACACCGCGGCGGAAATCCAGGATCCGCTCGTGCGCTCGCAGCTCCCCGTAGCGGATGTCGAAGGGCTCGTCATCCACCAGCAGACGGATCAGCTTCCCGTTGGTAACATTGATCATCGTCTGGCCGGACTCCGGGTAGCCATAACCGGCCTCCGCGTAAGGCAGCGGCCGCAGCTCGTGGACGGAGTTGAGGTAGGTGCCGGGCAGCGCGTGCGGCTCTCCCTCGTCCAGGTTCGCCCGGAGGCCGACGTGCCCGTTGGCCAGGGCGAACAGCGATTCCGCCCTGGCCAGCTGGTTCGGGTCGAGACCGGACTCACGCAGCTGCCACGGCTCGACCGGGAACGACATGTCGCCGATCACACGTCGCTCCCGCCGCCGGGCCTGCTCTGTCCGCCGGGCTCGGCCGACGGCTGGCGATGCTCGCTGTCAACGTCCCCGCCAACGCCGTCCCCGCCAACGCCTGCTCCCCTGCCGGCGTCCAACAGATCGGCAAGGTCCGCGACAACGACATCGGCGCCGTGCGCGCGCAGCGCGTCGGCATGCCCGGTCCGATCGATGCCGACGACATACCCGAAACCTCCGGCACGCCCCGCCTCGACCCCGGCGATCGCGTCCTCGAACACCGCGGCGCGTGACGGCGCCACACCGAGCGCGCGGGCGCCCGCCAGGAAAGTGTCAGGCGCCGGTTTACCGGCCAGCTGTTCGCGTTCGGCCACAATACCGTCGATTCGGACCACCACCAGGGAGTCGAGACCGGCGGCGGTGAGTATCGCCGCGCAGTTCGTGCTCGACGATACGACCGCGCGCGCGGCACCCACTGCCACCAACGCCCGCAGGTAGCGTACAGAACCAGGATAAGCGGCGACCCCATCATCATGAATCATGGCTGTTACGAGTTCGTTCTTGCGTTTGCCCAGGCCATAGACTGTGTCAGCGGATGACGGATCTTCCGGGCCGCCCTCAGGCAGCTCGATGTGGCGGGCAGCGAGAAAGGACCGGATGCCGTCCGCCCGGGGCTTGCCGTCGACATAGGAGGGATAGTCGTCACCGA
The DNA here is from genome assembly GCF_917627405.1 of Protofrankia sp. Cj5. Taxonomy (NCBI): domain Bacteria; kingdom Bacillati; phylum Actinomycetota; class Actinomycetes; order Frankiales; family Frankiaceae; genus Protofrankia; species Protofrankia sp. Cj5. The sequence goes on along the minus strand of NZ_CAKJTO010000066.1, from coordinate 20,232 downwards.
CGCTGAACGGGACACATGGGCCACGGTCGCGTTCCGACCGGCGGCGGAGGAAGGTGTCGAACATCTCCTTCCACGCAGCCGCGTGGACAGTCGCGGTCTGGGTCAGCACACCGTCCAGGTCGAAGAGGTACGCCCTGATGCGTTCGGGTAGTCCGAACATCTGTTCAGTCCTCTCGAAGGCTTGGAGGCGCTGGAAGTTCGCCCAGGGCCTGCCCGCGCCTCTCGATACACATACCCCGGCCCGGCTCATTGATCCATCCCCCTGTTGCCGGGTGCTTTTATGCGGTGTTCTCTCATACCCGGGACGCTCCTGCCTGACCGCGCGGCGGGCGGGGTAAGGTCCCGCGGGCAGACCCAAACGGGCCAGGCAGGTAGCAGACACACACCCAGCCCGTGGCCGCCGACAGCGCGATAATGACCTTTCGTGCCGCTGGTGGCCGTGAGAGATGAAGAAACTGGCCAACAGCGACGCGATAATCACCTTTTGTGCCGCTCGCGGCCGTGGGACATGACGAGGGAGCCGTGGGGCATGACGAGGGGAAGGAGGCGTCGTCCGTGACGACCATCAGCCGCGGCAGCCATCCCGCGGGGACCACCGAAACCAGCCGGCTCGGCGGCGATGCCCACGGAGACCACGTGATATCACGGCCGGCACGACCTCTGTTGCCGGCCTGGAACCACCCGTGGATACCGACCGCGGCCGCCGCCCTGGTGTTCATCGCCGGACTGATCGATATCGTGTCCGGGGTCACCCCCGAGTGGCGCGACCGGCTGGATGTGATCCGCCAGATCCTGCCCGGAGCGGCATCGCGCCAGGCCGCCGCGTTCACGGTGGTAGTCGGCCTCCTTCTGCTCCTGCTCGCCCGTGGTCTGCGCCGACGCAAGCGCCGCGCCTGGCTCGGTGTGGTGACATTGCTCGGCACGAGCATCGTCCTGCATGTGGTCAAGGGCCTCGACTTCGAAGAGGCGGTCGCGTCCGCGGCGCTGCTCATCGGGCTCGTACTGGCCCGCGGCGACTTCCGGGCCAAGGGTGATCCGACAACCCGCTGGCGGGCGCTGTGGGTCGGGCTGACCCTCGCCGCAGCCTCGATCATGGTCGGGCTGGTCCTGCTGCGCATGGGCGCTGGCCGCCTGCTCGGTCCGCATCCGCTGACCGCCCAGCTCGCGCATGTCGTCGAGGGGCTGATCGGCATCCACGGACCGCTTCGGTTCAGCTCCGAGCGGGTCTCCGACCTCGTCACCCGGATCCTGCTCACAATGGGCCTGCTCACCATCATCACCGTCGTGTACCTGGCGCTGCGCCCACCGGAACCGCGCCCGCGCCTGTCCGCCGATGATATTGAACGGATGCGCGCGCTGCTCACGCGGCACGGGGATGCCGACTCACTCGGTTACTTCGCCCTGCGCGGCGACAAGACCGTCGTCTGGTCGCCGACGGGCAAGGCCTGCGTCGCCTACCGGGTGGTGTCCGGGGTGATGCTCGCCAGCGGCGATCCGCTCGGTGACAACGAGGCATGGCCGGGCGCGATCCGGGAGTTCCTACGGATCGCCGCCGAACATGCTTGGATACCAGCGGTCATCGGATGCTCCGAAACCGGCGGAAAAGCGTGGGAACGAGTTGGCCTGACGGCGCTGGAGTTCGGCGACGAAGCAATCATCGACGTGCGGACCTTCACCCTTGAAGGCCGCGACATGCGTAACGTCCGGCAAGCTGTCGGCCGGGTCGAGCGGGCCGGCTACACCTACCGCGCCGTCCGGATGAGCGATCTGCCCCCCGAGGAGGGCAAACGGTTGAGGGAGCAGGCCGAAGCCTGGCGGGGGGCGGAAACCGAACGCGGTTTCTCCATGGCCCTCGGCCGGATCGGCGAGCCCAGCGACGACAGCTGCGTCGTGGTGATGGCCTTCGACCGCGATGGGCTCGGCAACGGCGGCAGCCCGGGTGACGGCGGCAGCCCGGGTGACGGCGGCAGCCCGGGTGACGGCGGCCCAGCCGGCAGCGGCGACTCAGGCAGCGGCGACTCAGCCGGCGCTGGTTCGGGTGGCGCGCGGAACGTGGCCGGTCCGGAGAGCGCTGGAAATAATCCGCGGCTGCGGGCACTGCTGCACTTCGTCCCCTGGGGACACCGGGGCCTGTCACTGGACCTGATGGTGCGCGACCGTGCCGCGGACAACGGGCTGAACGACTTCCTGATCGTCTCAGCGGTCCGGGCCGCGGGCGGGCTGAACGTGGACCGCCTGTCCCTGAACTTCGCCTTCTTCCGGTCCGCGTTGGAGCGCGGGCAGCGGCTCGGTGCCGGGCCGGTGACCCGCCGTTTCCGCGGGCTGCTGGTCTTCCTCTCCCGCTGGTTCCAGATCGACAGCCTCTACCGGTTCAACGCGAAGTTCCAACCGCAATGGTCGCCGCGCTACATCTGCTTTCCAGCCAACCGCGATCTTCCACGTATCGCTCTGGCCATGCTCGAAGCCGAGGCCTTCCTGGTCTGGCCGCGACTCACGACCTTCCCGGCCACGCGCCGCCTGGCGCGGTTGGCCCATCGCCGCCCATCCTGCTGAGCGACGAGGCCCGAACGCGGAAAAGCCCGGAACGATGTGCATGGGGTGCTGTCAGCATGACAGCGGATCCACATCGTTCCGGGCGGCCTCACCTCAAGACGACGTCACATCAGCCGGGCCCGGATGCTCCCGCGCTGTCTGTCCCGCCAGCGGTGTCCGCCGCGACAGCGCCGCCCACCGTCGCCGTTGGGGGAACGCCCCCGGCCTGGACCGGCGCGGCCAACGAGCGGGCGAGCAGCTGGGAGACGTCCAGGACCTCGACGCCTTCCCTTGCCCCGCCGGACTGCTTCTTCTCGGTCACGGCATCGGTCAGCATGACGATGCAGAACGGGCAGGCCGTGGACACGATGTCCGGATCGAGCGCGAGCGCCTCGTCCACCCGTTCGACGTTGACCCGCTTACCGATCTTCTCTTCCATCCACATGCGGGCGCCGCCGGCACCGCAGCAGAAGCCGCGGTCCTTGCAGCGGTGCATCTCCTGGCTGCGCAGGCCGGGAATGCTGTCGAGGATCTCCCGTGGCGGGGTGTAGACCTGGTTGTGCCGGCCGAGGAAACACGGATCATGGTAGGTGACCGATGAGTCCACCGGCTGGACGGGGATGAGCCTCCCGTCCTCGACGAGCTTGCCGAGCAGCTGTGTGTGATGGATGACCTCATATGTCCCGCCGAGCGCCGGGTACTCGTTCGCGAGGCTGTTGAAACAGTGCGGGCAGGTGGCCACGATCTTCTTCGCGGACGCGGCGTTGAGAACCTCGATGTTGGCCTTGGCCATCTCCTGGTACAGGTACTCGTTACCGAGCCGGCGGGCCGGGTCGCCGGTGCAGGACTCGCTTGTGCCGAGGATGGCGAACGACACCCCGGCGGTGTGCAGCAGCTCGGCGAACGCCCGGGAGACCTTCTTGGCCCGGTCCTCGATCGCGCCGGCGCAGCCCACCCAGTACAGGTACTCGACATCGTCCGGAATGGCCGCACCATCGTCGAGCACCCGGACGTCGAATGCCAGCCCCTCGGTCCACTCCGTGCGGACCCGCGGCGAGACGCCCCACGGGTTGCCGTTGTTCTCCAGGTTGCGCAACATCACGCCGGCCTCGCTCGGGAAGGCCGACTCGATCATGACCTGGTAACGGCGCATGTCGATGATGTGATCGACGTGCTCGATGTCGACGGGGCACTGCTCGACGCAGGCGCCGCAGTTGGTGCAGGACCACAGGACGTCGGGGTCGATGACCCCGCCTTCCTCCTCGGTGCCGACGAGCGGTCGGTCGACCTGCGGCTGACCGGGCTCGGGAACCCGCCCGAAGCCCGACTCGGGTACATGGTGGGCAACGTGCTTCGTCGACGTTTCCGCCGAACCGCCGGTGGCCGCGCCGGCTGAGGCCGTGGCCTCCTCGCTGTCCCCAGCCGCCTTGGCCGCGAGCAGATACGGCGCCTTCGCGAACAGGTGGTCCCGAAGATCCATGATCAGAATCTTCGGCGACAACGGCTTGCCGGTGTTCCAGGCCGGGCACTGGCTCTGGCAGCGCCCGCACTCCGTGCAGGTGGAGAAGTCGAGCATGGCCTTCCAGGAGAAGTCCTCGACCTTGCCGACGCCGACGATCGGCTCGTCGGCCTCCATCAGGCTCTCGATGTCGGGGGTGCTGCCGAGCCGGCCGAGCGCCTTGGGCTCACGCTTGGTGATGACGTTGATCGGCGCAAGGAAGATGTGCAGGTGCTTGGAGTAGGCGACCAGCACCAGGAAGCCCATGATGATGGCGATGTTGAGCAGCAGGAAGACGGTCTCGATGTGCTCGTTGACCGACGTCGAGAAGACGTCCAGCGGACGGCTGACCAGGTAGGACGCGAAGGCCCACCTCGTGTCGCCCTGCGGGTGGGTGCCGGCGTTGAACTGGGCGCCCCGCAGGATCAGCAGGGTGACTATCACCGACGTGATCATTCCTAGGATGACCCAGGCCGGCCCCGTGTGCGAGCCGTAGAAGCGCGACCGGCGCTCGAGGCGGGCCGGCGCGTTGCGCAGCCGAATGATCGTAAAGGCCACGAGCCCGACGAGTACCGCCACCGCGAAGAAGTCCTCGACGAAGCCAACCACCGCCCAATGGCCGAACAGCGGTATGTGGAAGTGGTCGTCGAAGAGCGCGCCGAACGCCTCGATCACGGTCAGCATGAGGATCGTGAAGCCCCAGAAGGTGAAGGCATGCGCGAGCCCGGGGACCGTCCACTTCAGCAGTTTTCGCTGGCCGCCGACCTCACTGATCTCACTCCACAGACGCTCGGCCGCCCCGTCGAACCGGCCGGGAGCCGGTTGGCCCTGGCGGATCAGCCTGAACAACCAGTAAAACCGTCGTCCGGCCACCGCCAGAGCGACAACGGCGATCACTCCACCGACAGCGAGTCTCACACATCCTCCAGTCACTCCTACCGACGGTGGGAGCCTACTGCTACCAATCGGTAACTTGCTCACCGACCCAGGCAGTTGCCCACAAGACCGCTGCTTACCCTCCTCCACACACGGGCCACACGCAGCCCTTGGGCAACCCGGCCGGCACCGGCGGGACGCTCCGGCCAGCCCTGGCTCGGCGCTCAGCCTCCCCAACTGGGCAAAATAGCAATATCATATAACTATCTAGCGACAAAGCCGGGCCGGACCAACGTCCCCCCAACCACGGGAAACTTGGGCCGATTACAGTGATTCACTTGTCCCGGCGAGCCCAACGGTTGCAGGATGGATGCGGCCTGTAATACGCGTACGCGCTGCCGCGATGATGCTCGGCGCCTGGAAGAATTGTGATTACCAAGAAGCTCCGGCAGCTGGGCGTTCGATCAGACAGCGGCGTCCGGGCGGATGGATCGCGAGGCGGCGGAGGGAGACGCCGGAGGTGCTGGGCGTTGACCGAGGCGCCGCCCGACGCCGCGAGCCGGACAGTCCTATTGCCAGAGCCTCCAAGGCTCCGGACGACGTTGGCGACCTCACGATCCATGGTGGACACGATGGCGAGTACGACGAAGAGCCCGGCCAGGGGCCCGCTCAGAAGCCCGTTCGGAGGCGACCCGCGGGACCGGCCCGGCTACTCCCTCCAGATGGCCTACCAGCGTGCGCGGGAACAGCACGCGCGGATGCGGCGCGAGCGCCTCGCGTACACCGTGCCCCGCGCCGCGTTGCGTGCCTTCCCCATCGCCGCGGTATTCGCGGTCCTGGTCGCGTTGGGCCTGGGCCTGTCGACGTCCATCGCCGTGGGCGTGTTCCTGCTGATCGAGCTGGGCTGGCCACTGATCGTGATCGGCCGGTCGTTCGATCCGGTCCCCGAGATCGAGGCGCTGCGCGAAGGCGCCGAAGCCGAACGCAAGACGGCCAGCGCGATCAACCGGCTCCGCCGGTACGGATATGTGATCATGCATGATCGCAGCGTCCCCGGTTCAGCGGCGAGCGTCGGGCACCTTCTGGTCGGGCCGGGCGGAGTCATGGTGATCAAAAGTGATGCCTCCACCGGCACGGTGCGCTACGCCAAGGACGGGGGCAAGGACGGAGCCAAGGTCGACGGGCAGTCGCTCCGAAAGCCGCTCGACCTCACCAAATGGCTCGGCGACGAAGTGCGCGCCCGGACCCGCACAGCCACACCGATGATCAAAATTCCGGTGACGCCGATTCTCGCGATGGTCGAGGCAGGCGTTCTGTGGAGCGACGGAGCGGTCGAGGGTGTCACCGTCATCAGCTTGAAAGATCTCGTGTCCTACATCCGGGGACGGCCGGACAGGCTCAACCCGGCGGAGGTCACCAAGGTGCTCGCCGTCGTCCAGCGCCTGTTCCCGCCCTACTCCGCCAACCCGCCCACGGACGCCATCACCGTCGACCGCGACCAGTGGCTCATTCTGATGGACGCGCTGCGCACCATCCGTGAACGGGGCGGCGACGCGACCGACATGCTCGACCAACTAGCGAAGATCGAAAATGATCTCACGCAGCTCGCCGAAACGAGCGGCCAGTCCGGCATCCTGCCGATACCCACCAACGGCGCGGGCGACGGCGACGAGAACACCGGCGACGGCGACCTCATCAGCGAGCTCACGAGCATGGCAGAGGCCTCGCCCGGACGTCTCCCCGACGACCCGTCAACAGGCCGGCGGCGCGGGCGGGTGCTGGCCGCTGTTCGCCCGCTACGGTCGGTCCCGCGCCAGACCCACTATGACGATGGGGACGGCACCGGCACCAGCCCAGCTGGTGGCCACCAGGACTAGGAGCGACCGGCAACAGGGCGCGCAGGATCCCGGCGATCCGTTCAGCGCCTGATCCGGCGCCCTCCGCGGTCCTGGTCTCCGCGGACCCGCGCCCCCGAGGCTCTTGACCTACCGCATTCCCCTGTGATTCCCCCGCGCGGACGGCCGGTGGGCATATGCCCGCCGGCCGTCCGCGCGTCTCCGGGCTCTGGCATGCCCCGGGCTCTGGCATGCCCTGGGGCCTGGCATGCCCCGGGCTATCGCGCATCCCGCGGCCGACGGCTGAGTGCCACAGCCTTCGGGGAACAGAATCCCTCTCAACAACCTTGAGCTCCGTAGGCTCATGTTTGACGGTGACTGGTCTATCATTAGATTCTGAGTCAGCAGGGCTCAACTACTACACGAGCGGTCCCGGTCGGGCTCCCACGAGAACGGAGCAGCCGGGCCGTCCTGATCCGAGAGGCACACAGACATGGCACGAGCGGTCGGTATCGACCTCGGCACCACGAACTCCGTTGTGAGCGTGCTCGAGGGCGGCGAACCCACGGTGATCGCCAATGCCGAGGGCTCCCGGACGACTCCGTCCGTCGTCGCCTTCGCCAAGAACGGTGAGGTCCTGGTTGGCGAGGTCGCGAAACGGCAGGCGGTCACGAACGTCGAGCGGACCATCCGGTCGGTCAAGCGCCACATGGGCACCGACTGGAAGATGAAGGTCGACACCAAGGACTTCACCCCGCAGCAGATCAGCGCGTTCATCCTCCAGAAGCTCAAGCGGGATGCCGAGTCCTACCTCGGTGAGACCGTGGCCGACGCCGTCATCACCGTGCCCGCCTACTTCGACGACGCCCAGCGCCAGGCGACCACCGAGGCGGGCACCATCGCCGGTCTCAACGTCCTGCGCATCGTGAACGAGCCCACCGCCGCCGCCCTCGCCTACGGGCTGGACAAGGGCGAGAAGGAACAGACCATTCTGGTCTTCGACCTCGGTGGCGGCACCTTCGACGTGTCCCTGCTGGAGATCGGTGACGGGGTCGTCGAGGTGAAGTCGACCTCCGGTGACACCCACCTCGGTGGTGACGACTGGGACCAGCGCGTCACCGACCACCTGATCAAAACGTTCTCCGGTCAGCACGGTGTCGACCTCGGCAAGGACAAGATGGCCCTGCAGCGCCTGCGGGAAGCCGCCGAGAAGGCAAAGATCGAACTGTCGCAGTCCACCCAGACCAGCATCAACCTGCCCTACATCACCGCTTCGGCCGAGGGCCCGCTGCACCTGGACGTCACTCTGACCCGTTCGGAGTTCCAGCGGATGACGTCCGATCTGATCGACCGCTGCAAGCACCCCTTCCAGCAGGCCGTCAAGGACGCCGGGGTCAAGGTCTCCGACATCGACCACGTCGTGCTCGTCGGCGGATCCACCCGGATGCCGGCCGTGGTCGACCTGGTGCGCGAGCTGACCGGCGGCAAGGAGCCGAACAAGGGCGTCAACCCCGACGAGGTCGTCGCCGTGGGCGCCTCTCTGCAGGCCGGTGTCCTCAAGGGCGAGGTCAAGGACGTCCTGTTGCTCGACGTCACCCCGCTCTCCCTCGGTATCGAGACCAAGGGCGGCATCATGACCAAGCTCATCGAGCGGAACACCACCATCCCGACCAAGCGGTCGGAGATCTTCACCACCGCTGAGGACAGTCAGCCGTCCGTGCAGATCCAGGTCTTCCAGGGCGAGCGCGAGATGGCCTCCTACAACAAGAAGCTCGGCATGTTCGAGCTCACCGGGCTGCCGCCGGCGCCGCGGGGCATCCCGCAGATCGAGGTCACCTTTGACATCGACGCCAATGGCATCGTCCATGTCTCCGCGAAGGACCTCGGCACCGGCAAGGAGCAGTCGATGACGATCACCGGCGGCTCGGCGCTGCCCCGGGATGACATCGACAAGATGGTCCGCGACGCCGAGCAGTACGCCGAGGAGGACCGCAAGCGCCGCGAGGAGGCTGAGACCCGCAACCAGGGTGAGACCCTCGTGTACTCCACCGAACGCTTCCTGGCCGAAAACGGCGACAAGATCGACGCCGCGATCAAGAGCGATGTGGAGGAGAAGCTGTCCACGCTGCGCGCGGCGGTCGGCGGTACCGACATCGCGGCCATTCGCGAGTCCACCGCCGAACTCGCGAAGGCCAGTTCGGCGATGGGCCAGTCGCTCTACGCGGATGCGCAGAGCGCGGCGGCTTCGGGCGCGGGTGGCGCATCCGGTCCGGGCACGGACGACGATGTCGTGGATGCCGAGATAGTGGATGAGGAGGACAAGAAGTGACCTCGGCTCATGGGGATGACTGGACGCTCGGCATGTCCACGCCGGACGAGCCTGTGATCGTCCGGGACAGACGCCGTATTGATCCCGAGAGCGGGCAGGTACGGGAAGAGGCCAGCCGGGCGGAGACGAAGGCCACGGGCGGCGGCACCGCCACCGCGACAGCCAGCTCCACAGCCGAGGACGGGCTGCTGGAACCCCTGCGTAAGCAGGTGGCCGAACGTACCGCCGACCTCCAGCGGCTCAAGGCCGAGTTCGACAACTACCGCCGGCGGGTCGAACGGGACCGCCAGGTCATGGCCGAGCAGGCGACGGGAAAGCTGCTGACGGCCCTGCTGCCCACCCTCGACGACATCGGCCGGGCACGCGACCACGGTGATCTGGAGGGCCCGTTCAAGGCCGTCGCCGAGTCGCTGGAAAGCGCGCTGGAGACCGCCGGGCTCGAGCGGTTCGGCGTCCAGGGGGACGAGTTCGACCCCCTGGTCCACGACGCTCTCATGCACACCTACTCCTCGCAGGTGACCCGGTCGACCTGTGTGGACGTCTTCCGTGCCGGCTATCGTCACGCCGGCCGGGTGCTGCGGCCAGCACAGGTCTCAGTCGCCGAACCGGCGCCGGACGCCGAGACCGCTCAGGGCATGGCGGACCTGCCGGTGGAGAGCACGCCGAGCGCGGAAGGCGGCGCGGCGGAAGCCGTCGAGTAGTCGATGTCATTCGACCTTTTGCCAGGAAAAATCCGCCTCAAGCGTCCATACGCGACATGATGGTGAAAGGAGGGGCGCCGTGAGTGTTCGTGACATGGTCGAAAAGGATTACTACGCCGCTCTCGGCGTCCCCAAGGACGCCTCGGCGACCGACATCAAGAAGGCCTACCGCCGGCTTGCCCTTGAGCTGCATCCGGATAAGAATCCCGATGACCCGAAGGCTGAGGCCCGCTTCAAGGAGATTTCCGAGGCCTACGACGTCCTGTCGGACGAAACCCGGCGTCGGGAGTACGACGAGGCGCGAGCGCTGTTCACCGCGGGTAACACCGGTGGTCATCCCGCTGGTGGTTACGGCTACCAACCGGGCGGCTTCAGATCCGGCGGATCCGGCGCGTTCAACCTCGATGACCTGCTGGGTGGGGCAGGCGCAGGCCCCGGTCCCGGTCCCGGGCTCGGAGGCCTGTTCGACAACCTGTTCCAAAGGCCACCGACGGGCCGTGGCCCCCGCCGTGGCGGCGACATCGCGGCTGAAGTCACGATCCCGTTCGAGAAGGCTCTGACGGGGCTTGAAGCCACTGTCCGGCTGCCAGGCGCGGCGACCTGTGTTACCTGCGCGGGATGCGGTGCCCGTCCGGGTACGACGCCACGGACCTGCCCAACCTGCCGGGGCCTGGGCGTGGTGTCCCGCTCCCAGGGTGGGTTCGCGCTGTCGGAGCCGTGCCGCGACTGCATCGGCAAGGGGACGATTATTGATTCGCCGTGCCCAAGCTGTCTGGGCACGGGCCGGCGGGAGCGCGAGCAGCGCATCCGTATCCCGCCAGGCGTCGCGGACGGTCAACGGCTTCGGGTTCGGGGCCGCGGCTCCCCGGGTGAGCGCGGCGGGCAGTCCGGCGACCTCGAGGTAACCGTCCACGTGCTCGCCCATCCGGTCTTCGGCCGCGAGGGCCACAACCTGACGATCACCTTGCCGGTGACCTTCACGGAGGCCGCGCTGGGCGCGTCGGTGAAGGTGCCGACGATCGACGGTGCTCCGCTGACGGTGAAGGTGCCGTCCGGCACGTCGAGCGGGCGGCGCCTGCGAGTACGTGGGCGTGGGGTGCCGCGGGGCGGCAACGGCCACGGCGACCTCATCGTGACCGTTGAAGTAACCGTGCCACGGCCCGCCGACCTGTCCCCGAAGGCCCGTACCGCGCTGCAGGAGTTCGCGCACGCCCATCCCGAAGATCCACGTACGTCGCTGATGGCACAGATGGAGGGCCGGCTATGAAACCACGGCCGAGCCGCACGGCCGATCCGCCGCTACTGCCAGCTGATCGGCCGGCAGCAGCCAGATCCGGGCCAGGGCCCGCGCATGACGACGACACACCCGTGTATGTGATCTCTATTGCCGCGCAGCTGGCCGGCATGCATCCGCAGACGCTGCGGGCCTACGACCGGTTGGGGCTCGTTACTCCGGGGCGAACATCCGGACGCGGCCGGCGATACTCCGTCCGGGACGTCGCCATGCTGCGGGAGGTACAGCGGCTTTCCCAGGAGGAGGGCATCAACCTACAGGGAATCCGCCGGATCCTGGACCTGGGCAGCCAGGTGATGATCTTGAAAGATCAAATCCGGCAGCTCACCGAGGAACTGGCGCTGGCCCACGCTGAGGCCGAACGCAGGGTGGCCGATGCGCACAGGAGCCACCGACGGGATCTCGTGCCGATCGACCGCGGCGCGATCGTGGTCTGGCGGCCGGGCCCGCACCGCTAGACCCGCTGTCAGGCCCGCCGTCCAGGCCCGCCGTCCAGGCCCGCCGTCCAGGCCCGCCGTCCAGACCCGCCGTCCAGACCCGCCGTCCAGACCCGCATTGCCAGGCCTGTTCCGCGCGGCCTGCGCACCACCCCCATGATTACCGCCTCAGGTTCGCCCGCATCCACCCGTGGCACTTCAAACCTACGGCGTGTTGCGGAAGTCGTCGTTCGATCAGGGAGCCGCAGCCAAGGGCCGCCCGGACGCGGCGAGCCGAACAGTTAACCGTCGAAATACGCCCTACGAGCGACCGGCAACAGGACTATCCGGCTCGCGCCGTCCGGGCGGCGCCTCGCGCCGCCGTCATCGGCCGACGCCCAGCACCTCCAGCGACTCCCCGCACCGCCTGGCGATCCATCCACCCGGACGCCGCTCACTGATCGAACGCCCTATCCTCGAGCACCCTCAGTCGAAACGACTCTAAGTCGAAACGACTCAACTATTCTGAGCGTCACTGAAGACGGAACACACAAAACGATCATTCTAGGACTCCCATGAACGCTGACCGGCTCACCGCCCGCTCCCAGGAAGCACTCTCCTCCGCAGTCAGCCGCGCCACCGGCGACGGCTCGCCGCTCGTCGACCCGCTTCATCTGCTGGTAGCCGTCCTGAGCCAGCCGAACGGGGTGGCGATCGACCTGCTCGACGCCATCGAGGCCCCGCTCGCCCAGGTACGCGCCCGCGCGGAAGCGGCGGTCAGCCGGCTGCCACACGCCACCGGCGCCAGCGTCTCCCCGCCGCAACTGTCCCGGCAGCTCATCACCGTCCTCGACAACGCCGAGCGGCAGGCGAATCGGCTCGATGACGAATACACCTCGGTCGAGCACCTGTTGGTCGCGCTCGCGGAGGAGGGCGGCGAGGCCTCCCGGGTGCTGACCGAGTTCGGGGCGACGGCCGAGACCCTGCGCGGAGCCTTCGACACCGTCCGCGGCGGTGTCCACCGCGTGACCAGCCGCGATCCCGAGGGCGCCTACCGGGCGCTGGAGAAGTTCTCCGTCGACCTGACCGAGCAGGCGCGGGCCGGCAAACTCGACCCGGTTATCGGCCGCGACGCCGAGATCCGACGGGTTGTGCAGGTCCTGTCCAGGCGGACGAAGAACAACCCGGTCCTCATCGGCGAACCGGGCGTCGGCAAGACCGCGATCGTCGAAGGCCTCGCGCTGCGGGTCGTCGCCGGTGATGTTCCGGAGTCCTTGCGCGACCGGCGCATCGTCTCGCTCGACCTCGGGTCGATGGTTGCCGGGTCGAAACTGCGGGGCGAGTTCGAGGAGCGGCTGCGGGCCGTCCTCAACGAGATCCGCTCCGCCGAAGGCCGGCTCATCACGTTCATCGACGAGCTGCACACGGTGGTCGGTGCCGGCGCCGCCGAAGGTTCCATGGACGCCGGCAACATGCTCAAGCCCATGCTCGCCCGCGGCGAGCTGCGCATGATTGGCGCGACAACCCTCAACGAGTACCGCACCCGTATCGAGAAGGACCCAGCCCTGGAGCGCCGGTTCCAGCCGGTTCTGGTCGGCGAGCCGTCGACGGAGGACACCATCGGCATCCTGCGCGGGCTCAAGGAACGCTACGAGGTGCACCACGGTGTTCGCATCACCGACGCGGCCCTCGTCGCCGCCGCCACGCTGTCCGACCGGTACGTCAGCGGGCGCTTCCTGCCTGACAAGGCCATCGACCTTGTGGACGAGGCCGCGTCCCGGCTCCGGATGGAGATCGACAGCCGGCCGGTGGCCATCGACGAGCTGGAGCGGGCCGTCCGGCGCCTGGAGATCGAGGAGATGGCTCTGGCCAAGGAGAACGACAAGGCATCCAAGGACCGTCTCGGCCGCCTCCAGCGCGAACTCACCGAGAAGCGGACGGAGCTGTCCAGCCTGACCGCTCGCTGGCAGCGGGAGAAGAGCTCCATCGTCGAGGTCCAGAAGGTCAAGGAGGAGCTGGAGAACGCCAAGCGGGCCATTGAGGTCGCCGAACGCGACCTTGACCTGGCCAAGGCCGGCGAGCTGCGCTACGGCACGATCCCCACCCTGGAGAAACGGCTCGCCGCGGCAACCGACGCGCTGCCCGGCGCGGACGAGGCAGACGGCGCAATGCTGAAGGAGGAGGTCGGCCCGGACGATGTGGCCGAGGTCGTCGCCTCCTGGACAGGAATTCCCGCCGGCCGGCTGCTGGAGGGTGAAAGCGCCAAACTGCTTCGGATGGAGGACGAACTACACAGGCGTGTCATCGGTCAGCGGGCCGCGGTACGTGCTGTTTCCGATGCCGTGCGCCGTGCCCGTGCCGGCATCTCCGACCCGGACCGGCCGACCGGCTCTTTTCTCTTCCTCGGCCCTACCGGGGTCGGCAAGACCGAACTGGCGAAGGCGCTCGCGGACTTTCTGTTCGACGACGAACGCGCGGTGGTGCGCATCGACATGAGCGAGTACGCCGAGAAGCACTCGGTGGCGCGGCTTATCGGCGCGCCACCCGGCTACATCGGATTCGAGTCGGGCGGGCAGCTCACCGAGACGATCCGCCGCCGCCCGTACAGTGTGATCCTGTTGGATGAGATCGAGAAGGCGCATCCAGACGTTTTCGACATCCTCCTGCAGGTGCTCGACGACGGGCGTCTCACCGACGGCCAGGGCCGGACGGTCGACTTCCGCAGCACGATCGTGGTACTGACGTCCAACCTTGGGTCGCAATTCATCGCGGATCCAACTCTGTCGCCACAGGTGCGGCATGATTCCGTGATGGTCGTCGTCCAGGAGGCGTTCAAGCCCGAGTTCCTCAACCGGCTCGACGATGTCCTGGTCTTTGACCAGCTTGACCGCGACGACCTGGCCCGCATCGTCGACCTCCAGCTTGACCTGCTGCGAGCCCGGCTCACCGACCGGCGGATCACGCTGACGGTCACCGACGCGGCACGTGCCTGGCTGGCCGACGCCGGCTTCGACCCGGTTTTCGGGGCCCGCCCGCTGCGGCGGCTGGTGCAGACCTCGATCGGAGACTCGCTGGCCCGGGAGCTGCTCGCCGGCACCGTACGGGACGGCGACGAGGTTGTCGTGGAGGTCGACCCGAACCGCCGTGGTCTCCAGGTCCACCCCGCGGTGCATACCGGATGATCGGTTCGGACTACGGCGTGTTTCGGAAGTCGTCGTTCGATCAGGAAGGCGCGTCCAGGTGGTTCCTGGCAAGGCCGCAGACCACACCGATACCGGATGAGTTGTATCGGTGTGGCCGAGAACGCAGCCAGAGGCCGCCTGGACGTGGCGAGCCGGACAGATGGCTTTCGAAACACGCCCTAGGGCTCACTGTCGGCGTCGGCTCTCCGGATCCGCCAGGTGCCGATGTCGTCACGGTAGAGGGTCTCGCCTTCCTCATGGAGCCTGCGATGATGCCGCCCGCATTGCAGAACAAGATTGTCGAGTTCAGTCGGCCCCCCGTCGATCCAATGCACGAGATGATGACCGTCGCAGAACGACGGCGGCCGGTCACAGCCCGGGTAGACGCATCCGCCGTCGCGGAGCTCCAACGCGCGATGCTGCGCGGCAGAGACTGTGGGAGCCTCCCGACTGAGATCGAAAATTTTGCTTTCGCCCCAGGTCAGCAGATGACTGACTCGTGCGTCGCACGCGATCCGGCGGATGGCGGCAGGAGTGATCGGCCATCCGCCGGTGAAACCAGCACGGACGGTGAGCCTGGTGGGAAACTCCGGCGGACGGACCGCCGCTGCCGCACGCGCGGGGACGGCAGAAGGGTCCGAGCCGGCTTCTGAGGCCGCCGAGGTTGCTGCCCGCACCGGCGGTAGCAACGCCGCGACCTCGACTACAGCGGTCAGCTGCGGTCGATGGCCATGCACCTGCGAAAGATCCGCCTGGCCCAGATAATGTCGGGCGATTTCGACCAGGGCGTCCGCCCGACGCTGATCCTTGGAGCGCGTATCGTCTGCCGCGGGCGCTCCTCCCATAGCCGCGTCCAAGGCCGCGGTGACAGTCTCCCCTCCTTCGGCGTCGAGCTGGCCCCGCAGGAACATCTTGCCCTCGAGCGAGGACGACACGGTCAACGCACACGCCCGATGAGCGCCGTTCCGATCTCCGCTCACGGCGTCAGGATCAGAGAGCGGATCGAACCGAGCCGCCATACCCCGCCGTGCGGGCAGATCAGCCAACCGCATACCAGCCACCCCTTCCGCCCCAAAGGAAGTCGAACTCACGTTCGAATCATAGCCGAAGCGAAGAGCACGATCAACCCCGCGAAACGCGCGATGGGGCTGGCCCAGCACCGGCGGTAAGGTGCTGCGGTGTGCTTTTCCGGTTCATCGACTCGGCGCGGCCTGTTCGCGGGTGCGGCGCTGGTGCTTGCCGGATGCGCAGCTGGCGGCCGTACCAGCGGTGGCACCGGCAACGGCGGTGGTGACAGCGGCCGCGGCGCCGAGCCATCGGTGAGCACGCCGCCAACGGCCACCGCGGGAGTTGTCCCGCCGCCGGCGGGTGCCGCCGCGGCAACCTCCTCCACGCCGTCCGCCGGAGGCGGCCCGGCGACCGAACTGGTACGCGCGAGCTCAGGCCGTCCGGAGGTGGCGCTGACGTTCCACACCAACGGCGACATCGCTCTGGTCGACGGGCTCCTCGCCGCTGTGGCCCAGGCCCAAGTGCCGATCACCTGCATGTTCGTGTGCAACTGGCTGGAGCGGTACCCGGACTACGCCCGCCGCGTCCGGGACGCCGGACACGAAATCGGAAACCACACGTACACCCATCTCGCCGATCTTGACCGACAGAGCGCTTCCGTGGTGCGCTCGGAGGTGGAGCGCTCGCAGGAGATCATGGAGCGAGTGACCGGCGGGCCGGGGGACTACTTCCGGCCCTCAGCGATGCACCATGCCACCCCGACGGTGCTCGCCGAGGCTGGCCGGGCCGGTTACGCGCACTGCCTGTCCTACGATGTGGATCCGCTCGACTACACCGACCCCGGCGCCGACGCGGTGGTCACGCGCACACTTGCGGCGGTGCGGCCCGGCTCGGTGGTGAGCCTGCACTTCGGGCATGCGGGCACGATCCCCGCCCTGCCTCGAATCATCACCGGTCTTGGGCAGAAGGGACTACGCCCGGTGACAGTACACGATCTTTTCGCCTGACCTCGGCCAGGCAGTCTCATAGCGCCGCGATGGATAGTGTCGGGCGATGCGAGGGCTCGCGGTTGCCGACGAGGTCCGGGTGGCGCTGGACGCGGGGCGGCCGGTGGTCGCGCTGGAGTCGACACTGATCGCCCACGGCCTGCCGCGTCCCCGTAACCGGGAGGTCGCGGCCGAGCTGGAAACGCTGCTGCGCGACCGCGGAGTGACGCCGGCCACCATCGCCGTGATCGACGGGACACCCACCGTTGGCCTGTGCCCGGATGCGCTCAGCGCAATCGCGGAGGCCTCGGATGTGGCGAAGCTGTCCGTCCGGGACCTGCCCGTCGCCTCCGCGTTGCACCGCACCGGCGCGACCACGGTCGCCGCCACGTCGCTGCTCGCCGCCCGCGCCGGCATCCGCGTGTTCGCCACCGGCGGGCTCGGCGGGGCGCACCGTGGCTGGGCCGACAGCGCGGACGAATCCGCGGACCTGGTCACGCTGGCCCGTACCCCGATCACCGTGATCTGCGCGGGGATGAAGTCGATCCTGGACGTCGGCGCGACGCTCGAACGGCTGGAAACCCTCGGCGTGACCCTGCTCGGGTGGCGAACGAACAGCTTCCCCGGTTTTTACCTGTCCCGGACGGAGTTCGCTGTCGACTGGCGGGTGGAGGACGCGCGGCAGGTCGCCGCCGTCATGGCCGATGCCGACACGCTCGGCCTGCGCTCTGCCGTGGTCGTCGCCAATCCTGTGCCCGAGGCCGAGCAGCTCGACCATGACCTGCATGACCGGGTCCTCGCTGAGGCGCTGGCCGGGGCGGCCCGGCGGGGCCTGCGTGGGAAGGCCGTCACCCCGTTCCTGCTGGAGACGTTCCACCGCGAAACGGCCGGCGCCAGCCTGGAGACGAACATCGCCGTCGTCCGCAACAACGTGACCGTCGCCGCCGGCATCGCCACCGCCTGGGCCGCCGAAGCTGGAGCTCCGGGTGTCAGTGGAGCTCCGGGTGTCAATGGAGCCGCGGGCTGATGGGGCAGGGCCGCGAGCTGGATGAGGCCGTGGGCTGATGGGGCTGAGAGCTTGATGGGGCTGAGAGTCCGTCGTCACCCAGGCGGCCGCCCTGCGCTGGGGCAGCCCCCGCGTGGGTTTTCCGGCGGGCACGCCGCCGGGTACAGCATGCCGCCTGCTCGAAAACCTTGATAACCCGTCACGCTGGCGCGCCCGCCGTATCGCTTCCGTCTCAGGCGGCCTTCCTGCGAACATCCTTGCTTGGGACCGGAGGCGGGGATGCTGGTGGACAGAGCCTGGAGAATCGTCGCGTGGTCGGCCCGGCCACGGCTCAAGTGGGCCGCCCTCCTGCTGTGGATCATTATTACGGTCGTCGTCAGCCCACTCGCGTCCAGACTGGCCGACGCGCAGAAGAACGACGCCGCGGCCTTCCTGCCCGCCGGAGCCGAATCCACCCGCGTGCTCACGGCCCAGCGGCTTCTGCCGGGCGGGGACGCCGTACCGGCGATCGTCGTCTTCGCCCGTGATCCTGAACTGACCTCCGCCGACCGGGCAACGGTGGAGGCGCTCGGTCACGAGCTCCAAAGGTTCTCCGTAATCCCGATCGGTGGGCCTATCCCGTCCCCCAGGGGCAATGCGCTGCTGCTGAGCATCAGCCTCGCGCAGCGGTCAGACATTGTGGATTTCACCCATGACGTCAAGGAGATCCGCCGGATCGTACGCACTGCCGCGCCGTCTGGGCTCCAGACAGGGCTGGCCGGACCAGCCGGTCTGTTGACGGACTCCTACGACGTGTTCAGCGGTGTCGATACCACCCTGCTGTTCGTCACCGGTGGGGTTGTCGCGGTCATTCTCCTCATCGTCTACCGCAGCCCTTTCCTGTGGCTGGCACCGCTGCTGTCGGTCGCCATCGCCGACCAGGTGGCCACCGCCCTGACCTATCTCGCGGCCAGGTACGGCGAGCTGACCGTCAACGGGCAGAGCGCCGGAATATTACGGGTGCTTGTATTCGGCGCCGGCACCGACTACGCGCTTCTGCTCATTGCCCGATACCGAGAGGAACTGACCAGGCACGAAAGTGCGCACGAGGCAATGGGGGTCGCTATCCGCCGGGCCGGGCCGGCAGTCGTCGCCTCCGCCGCGACCGTCATCGTGGGCCTGCTGTGCCTGTTACTGGGCGACCTCAACTCCGACCGAGGTCTCGGCCCGGTGGGAGCCATCGGTATAGCCGCGGCGCTGGTGACGATAATGACGCTTCTCCCGGCCGTGCTTGTCGCGTGCGGCCGGCGGTTGTTCTGGCCGTTCATCCCCGGGTACGGCACGGGAGCGGTCGAGGAGCCCGGTTTCTGGTCACGGGCCGGCGCTCGAATCGCCGCGCGGCCTCGCCGGGTCTGGATCGCGGCCACGCTGGTACTGACCGGGCTGGCGTTCGCGACCGTACATCTGAACACGAACCTACGTGGGGATCAGGGATTCACCGGACCGGTGGACTCCGTGGTAGGTCAGGAACTCGCCCAGCGCAGTTTCCCGGCTGGCGCGACCGCGCCGGCATACATCATTGCCAACGCCTCGGCCGCGGCCGACGTCCTTGCCACCATTCGCGGAAATCCCGCGGTCACCGCTGCCGAAGAAAACGGGCGCGGAGCGAACCTGGTCCAGTTCATTGCTATTCTCTCGCCGCCGCCCGACACGAAGGCCTCCTTCGACGCGGTTAAACAGCTCCGGGATGCCGTCCACGCGATACCCGGTGCGGACGGGCTGGTCGGCGGAACCACCGCCGTGAATCTGGACGTACGCACCGCCTCCGTGCGCGATCAGCGGGTCGTCATCCCAGTGGTCCTGAGTGTCCTGGCCGTGATTCTCGGGCTGCTGCTGAGGGCCGTGGTCACCCCGTTACTGCTGATTGCGACCGTGGTGCTGTCGTTCCTGGCCGCGCTCGGCGCCAGCGCGCTCGCGTACGACTGGCTGTTCGGCTTTGCCGGTGCCGATCCCTCCCTGCCACTGCTGGGATTCATCTTCCTGGTAGCGTTGGGAATCGATTACAACATCTTCCTGATGATCAGAGTTCGGGAAGAAGCTGAGAGAATCGGCCCCGAGCCGGGAGTGCGCCACGGGCTTGCCGTCACCGGCGGCGTCATCACCTCGGCGGGAGTCGTGCTGGCGGCCACCTTCTCGGTACTGTTCATCCTGCCGCTGGTGCAGCTTGCCGAGGTGGGCTTTCTGGTGGCGTTCGGCGTGCTGCTCGACACCCTGGTGGTGCGCTCGATCCTCGTCCCCGCGCTGGCGCTCGACATCGGCCCGAAGATCTGGTGGCCGAGTCGCCTGGCGACGCTACCGCCGGACCGGCCCGGAACAGCCGGCGCCGGCTCTGCCACCGACCATCAACAACGTCGAGGTCCTGGTCGGGCTTTGGGGCACACAGAGCACGCCGTGACCACGCCCCGGGATGCGGCATCCGCCATCACGGACGTGCCGCGGTCGCGAAGGGACTCTGCTGCCAATATCCGCGAAAGCCCCTAACCGAAAGTCGGAAACTCCGGCCCGAATACCTGCCGCCACAGGTTGACAG